>JAIDKP010000423.1 GCA_029051445.1 Muribaculaceae bacterium
GATATGCGCTGGCACCTCTATGCCGACGGCAAGGAAGTCGCTTCGGGCAACCGACTCGGCGGCACACCGCTACGCGACATAGCACCGCGCACATCAGGCAAAATGACAGTCCCCTGCGACCTCAACAGCCTCGATGCCGACAAAGAGTACTTCCTGACCGTAGAGTTCCTTCAGCCGGCCGACAAGCCCTGGGCTAAAAAAGGATTCGTGCAGATGCGCGAGCAACTGCCAGTGAAGAGCGCGGCAGCCCATAGCCCCATAACAGCAGACGCAGCTTCGGGCATCGACATTGCCGAGGCCGACGGCTCGCTCACTGTCGCAGGCAAAGGCTTCAGAATCGTCTTCGACGATGCCACCGGATCAATCTCGTCGCTCTCCTACGACGGAAAAGAATACATCACCCCCGGCAACGGCCCGCGCCTCGACGCCTACCGCGCACCGGTCGACAACGACGTGTGGATCTATGGCCAGTGGTATGCCAACGGCCTCGACAACCTCAGCCACAAAGCCGCCGACCGAAAATATTTCCGCAACGCCGACGGCACGGTATCAGTGAGCTACTCCGTTGTCTCAAAAGCAACCAACGCCACCGCACTCGACGGCCGGTTCACATCCGGACGTGCAAAGACCGTGAAGGGCGACCCGCTCGACAGCGATGCTCTCACATTTGTCACCAACCAGATATGGACCATCTACCCCGACGGCTCAGTCGAGCTTGAGGCCGCAGTGACCGACAACAAGCCCACCATGACCTTGCCGCGTCTGGGCTACGCGATGAAACTGCCTGTAACCCTCGAAAACTACACCTACTACGGCCGCGGACCTGTCAACAACTTCAACGACCGCAAGACCGGACAGTTTGTCGGACTCTACGACTCAAAAGTAGCCGACATGTTTGTCAACTTCCCGAAACCCCAGAGCATGAGCGGACGCGAGGAAGTGCGCTGGAGCGCTCTGCGCGATCCCGAGGGACGCGGACTGCAGTTCATAGCACTCGACACCATGAGCATGTCGGTGCTGCCCTGGAGCGAGCAGCAACTTGCCAACGCCCCGCATCCATGCGACCTCCCGGCATCCGACGGCAACTGGCTCCACCTTGACACCAAGGTGACCGGTCTCGGCGGAAGCAGCTGCGGACAGGGCGGACCGCTCACACACGACCGTGTCAACGGCGGAAAACACAACTTCGGATTCATCATACGTCCGGTTGCCCCGGGAACCGATCTCTCGTCCAACGCACGTGTCGGACGCGGAGGCATGCTGCCCCTTTCGATCATACGCGACCGCAAAGGCATGGTGAGCATCTCCACATCAGCCACCGAGTCTCACATTGTCTACACCGACGGCACCACCAAAGGCCGCAAAAAGACATTGGTCGAAAACAAATACGACGCTCCGTTTGAGTTCAAGAAAGGCGGTACAATCACCGCATGGGACGAGAGCAACCCGCTTGCAAAAGTTTCCATGACATTTGAGCCGCTGAACACCGTCGACATGGAAGTCGTCTACTGCTCGAGCGAAGAGCCCGGCGACGATGCAACCTATCTCACCGACGGCGACCCGACGACAATATGGCATACCACCTACGGCGTCACAGTCGGCAAATATCCCCACTGGATCGACTTCGACACCTATGATGTCAAAGGCATGAAGGGCTTTACAATCCTTCCCCGCCAGGACGGAAGCGCGACAGGCAACATCAAAGACTATCGCATCGAAGTGAGCGACGACGGCAAGACATGGCGCAAAGTGACCGAAGGTGCATTTGACGCCTCACCCAAAGAGAAGAAAGTGATCTTCGACACGCCGGTCAAAGCACGCTACATGCGCTTCACCGCCCTCTCGTCGCAGCGCGGCCACGACTACGGCAGCGCAGCCGAGTTCAGCATCATTCCCGAGTAAAAAACAGACCTGAGCAACAAAAACAATCCCTCCGGAGGCCATATGCGCTTCCGGAGGGATTGCCGTATATCGACATCACCGCCCCACTATTACTGCAATCCGGAAAGATCAACTTTATAACAGGCCGGAGCCGTATATTTTTTTTCAAGAAACATAACCATATAGACAGGAGCATATATGATTTTGCCCTCGACATGCAGATTGTCGTTATTAAATACCACCGCCTCAGGCAGATCGTATTCACCGCAATCCATTATGTTTGATAAAGCACGGTGCATATCGTAATCCTTACCGGATTTCACTTCGATAGGCAAAACCTTGCCATCAAGTTCAATAACAAAGTCCAATTCACCTCTCTTCTTGCTATTGTAATAATACGGCACTATGCCGTGAGCAGCAAACTCCTGTGCTACAGCATTTTCATATACCGACCCGAAATTGATATCCTTGTCTCCGCTGATTATACGCACCTGAATGCCGTCGGCATACTGGCAAGCAAGCAGACCGATATCGTTTTGAAAAAGTTTGAACAAGTTACGTGAGCGTGCAAGCAGAAGCGGTATTTTCGGTTCTTCCACATTGTAGACAGGCAACGCCACGCCGGCATTTGTCAGCCACAGAAAACTGTTTTTTATGCGGTCAAACTTTGCGTGTTCATTCAGCCGCTTTAATATAAAGCGTTTGTTTTTGGTGTTTAGTTCCGGAGGAATAAGATTAAAAATTTCCTCGATATACAACTTGTTATGAGGATCATATCGGGCAATATCGCGTTTATATAAACGAATAATATCCTGCTGAACGGCCATTACCTCCTGCAGGTTATTATTCTCCATATATTTATCTACAGCAGCCGGCATACCTCCGACAACAAGATACAGCCGGAACAGCTCCATGATCTTGCCATGCACAAATGCATCCACTGCTGTTCGACCGCTCCATGCCTCACGCAAAGATCCGATTATAGTTTCCTTAATTCCCAATGACAAGGCAAACTCCTCGAAATCAAGCGGAAACATATCTTTAACCCCCATATATCCGACCGGTTCCGACCGCAGATCCTTCAGTTCTACCCCAAGAAGCGAGCCACTCAGTATATAACGGTACGAACCCTCATCTACCAGAAACTTTATTGCCGTAACAATTTCCGGACACTGCTGCACCTCATCAAAAAAAATAAGCGTCTCACCTTTTACAAGCGGCACTGTCGTGATTGCTGACAGACGAAGCAGAATATCCGAGCTCTTCTTGCTCCTTTGAATAAATCTACCGCCTCAGGGATCTCGATAAAATTGATTTCAATAAAATTCTTAAAGCACTTTCCAAACTGACGAATTGAGTATGTCTTACCGATTTGCCTGGCACCGGTAATAAGCAACGCATTACGAGTTGTCTCGTAATAGCGCCTGATATATTCATCAACCTTCCTTTTTAGCATAAAATCCTTATTATCTACCAACTACAATCCGCAATGCCGCTTTTCCAATGAAAAACGAAGCGTTTTTGCCGCTTTTCCAAGACAAATCTAGGCCCTTTTGCCGCTTTTCCAATGAAAAACAAAGCATTTTTGCCGCTTTTCCAAGATTTGTCAGGGCAGAGGCACTTCCTGCCACGACGGAGGTGTGACACCGAGCAGGTGACGCACAAAGAAATCATAACGCTTGCGTTCACCGAAATCCTCGCCCATAGTGTGGTGTGCGCCCGGGATAACCACCAGTTCGAAATCCTTGCCGGCACGGATAAGCGCGTCGGCCACCTGCATGGTGGATGCCGGATCGACATTGTCGTCCATCTCGCCGACTACGAGCATCAGCGGGTGCTGCAACAGATGCGCGTTGACAACATTGGACGACTGAGCGTAACTTTCGTCGACAGGATAGCCCATCCAAAGCTCATTCCACCAGATTTTATCCATGCGGTTGTCATGACAGCCACAAGCCGAGTAACAGGCCTTGTAGAACTCGGGATGCAGAAGCAGCGCCGAGAGTGATTCCTGACCGCCGGCAGAACATCCGTATATCCCGACGCGGTCAAGATCCATATAAGGGTATTTCTCTCCGGCGGCCTTAAGCCACGCGATGTGGTCGGGGATCGCGGCGTCTTTCAGATTTTTGTAGCACACGTTCTCAAAGTCGCGTGAGCGGAACGACGTGCCCATGCCGTCGACCATCACAACGATGAAGCCAAGTTCGGAAAGCGAGGTCATCCACCAGTCATAGGGACGGAAGGATTTTGGCACATACTGGTCGCCGGGACCTTGATAGATATACTCGATCATGGGATATTTCTTAGAAGGATCGAAATTCGACGGACGGCGTATAAGTCCCCACATAGGCGTTTTGCCGTCGCGTCCCGGAGCCACAAACACCTCGGGAGCGGTCCAGCCGGCAGCCGTAAGGCGGCTTATATCAGCCGTCTCGAGATGCATCAGTTCGCGACCGTCAACCGCACTGCGCAATGCCGCCTGAGGTGCATCAGCCACAGTCGACCACACATCCACAAGATACTTCATGTCGGGCGAATAAGTCACCGAATGATGGCCGCTCACAGGAGTAAGATCACGCATGTCGGTGCCGTCGGTCTTTATGCTGTAGTACCTTATCAGATATGGGTCTTCATCTTTCTGCACCCCGCTTGCCGAGAAATAGATGCGGCCATCCTGCTCATCGACATGCTGCACACCCCGCACATACCACTCTCCGCGAGTGATCTGCCATGCAGGCTGCGCCGTTGTGCGGTCGATCATATAGAGGTGCTGGTAGCCGTCGCGCTCGCTGCTCCATATCATGTGCTTCCCGTCGGACATGTCATGGCGGAAGTTGCGAACATAGTTCACGTATTTGTCGTGAGTCTCCTCGACAATCGGACGCATAGCGCCACCGGAAGCCGAAAGCTCGAGCACGCGGTACACCTTATGTCCGCGACCGTTGTATTCGACCGTCACCGCGCGGCTGTCGGCCTCCCACACCGGATCGGAAAGCTCATACTGATTGTCGATCAGCGACACATCGGGTATAGACTTCTCGCCGTTCTCGACATTGAACACCGCCGGACGCTTGAACTGCACCTCATCGCCGGGCTTGGCATACTCCTGCTTGTGAAGCTTAGGCTGAAGCTGATCTACCGGCGACGACTCAACGTAATATACATAGTGCTTAACAGCCGGACGGATGCGGTTGACGGCAACACAGCGGCTGTCTGGCGACCAGTAGATACGCGACGAATAATAGTTGCCCATAGCACCGTCATCGCTCAACGCGCGGGCATTGCGGCCGTCGGCATCACTCACCCACACGTTGTAGTCCCTGATATAGGCTTTGCGCGTTCCGTCGGGCGACATCACCGGCTCGCCGCCGGTCTCGGGATCGACCACCATCCAGTGCGGCTCCTCGGGGCGCGGAGGCAGCGGAGGCATCTCCTCCACCTTGTCGCCCTTTGCAATATATCGGTATCGTGTGCCGCGCATCGAAAAATCTATCGTATCGGCAGCCGCCGACACGCGGCCTATACCCAACTGCAGCGAGTCGCCGCTCACATGCCTCCCGGTAGCATCGGAAATCGCTTTGGCAAGGCGCTTATGATCAAAAAGCTCGCCCCGCTTTCCCTTCGCCGCATCAACAAACTTATATCGCCGTCCTTCAGGCGTGTCGGTCACATAATGGAATCTGTCGGTACCGTCGATCCACCGCGCGTTCACACCGGCGTTCCATACATTGCTCATCGAGTATTTGCTCCGCAACTCATAGGCGCGGCGATAGTCATCGGCTGTGCCCTGGGCAAAAGCGTTAATCCCTAGTATCAGCACACCGGCTACTATAGCACTTCTCACTTTCATATTATCGGATATCTTATCTGTTCATTTTTCTTTCTGATGCAAATATACAAACCTTTTCATCATTGGCTGTTTTTTAGCTAAATTTGCGTAACAACGATATAAACCAACCGAGAAATATATGAGCGCCCGTATCATAATGGTGACAGGAGGACAACGGTCCGGAAAAAGCGTCTTTGCCGAGAATATGGCCCTTAGACTGGCCGAACACCCCGTTTACCTCGCGACAGCACAGATCCTCGACGACGAGATGCGACGGCGCGTCGAAGCACATCGCGAGCGGCGGCGTGAGCGATGGAGAAACGTCGAGTCGCCGCTCATGATAGCCGGCACTCAGCTTGCCGACGGGGAAGTCGTATTGATAGACTGCCTCACGATATGGGCGTCAAACTGGTTTTTCAAGCTCGGCGAAGACACCGATGCGGCGCTTGCCGAAATGAAAGCACAGCTCGACTTACTGTTTGGCAGACCACTGACATATATCATTGTCACCAACGAGATTGGATTAGGCGGAGTAAGCGAGAACGCGATGCGGCGGCAGTTCACCGACCTTCAGGGAGCCATAAACCAGTATGTCGCCTCGCTGGCCCACGAAGTCTACCTCACAGTCTCGGGAATCCCTGTAAAAATAAAACCCTGACAGCATCATGGATTTCAACATAAAGCCGGTAGGCCACAGCCTTGACCGGGAGATAATCGACAAGATAGACAACCTCACGAAACCCAAAGGCTCACTGGGACGGCTCGAGGAGCTTGCGCTGAAAATATCACGCATACAGCACACACTGACTCCGGCATTAAAAGCTCCGCACAACGTGCTGTTTGCCGCCGACCACGGCATACTCGACGAGGGCGTGAGTGTTTCACCCAAGGAAGTGACATGGCAGCAGCTCAGTCATTTCTCAAAAGGTGGAGCAGGCATCAATTTCCTGTGCGAGCAGCATGGATTCAACCTCGTGCTCGTCGATGCCGGAGTCGACTACGACATACCGGCGGGGCATGGCATAATCGACCGGAAGATACGCAAAGGCACACGCAATTTCCTGCACGGCCCGGCAATGACACCCGAGGAGATGGAGATGTGTCTCGGGCGCGGCGCTGAAATAGTAAGCGACATACATGAGTCGACAGGATGCAACGTCATAAGTTTCGGCGAGATGGGAAGCGGCAACACCTCGCCATCGGCTATGTGGATGCACCTGTTCACAGGCATCGACCTGA
>JAIDKP010000424.1 GCA_029051445.1 Muribaculaceae bacterium
CGGGAGGAGTGTCCACATGTTTTTGTTGCCGCGTAGTATCACATGTCCGCCACGGCCGCCGTCTCCACCGTCGGGACCTCCTTTCGGGATGTATTTCGCACGATAGAAATGACGTGAACCAGCTCCGCCTTTTCCGGAACGGCATAGTATTTTTACGTAGTCGATAAAGTTTGATGACGGCATAAATGGAAACTTTAAATAATGGTGAATCGCTATATGAATAACACTGTTGAGCCCGAAAAAGCCAATTATTAAGTAAAAGTAAGAATTTTTTTCAAAATGAACCATGAGAAGTGTATGATCGTTTCTTAATTATAGTTAATATTGCCGTCGAAAATAGCATTGAACACATAGACGATATGGTAAAGCATAAAATGGCAACAGAAGCAAGGCGAATTCTGTCTCAGACTGTCATGGTTGTGATGGCTGCAATAACTGTCATGGCGCATGATGTCGACAGTGTTGCTGTTCAGAGAGATATCGCTCCGGTATCGGTGGGGCTTGTGCTTAGCGGCGGCGGAGCCAAGGGTATTGCCGAGATCGGAGTCATAAAGGCTCTTGAGGAGAATGATATACCTATAGACTATGTGGCCGGCACGTCGATGGGAGCGATCGTCGGAGGGCTATATGCAGCGGGGTATACTCCCGATGAAATGATAGAGCTGATTCTGTCTCCCGGTTTTGCCAACTGGTCTACCGGACAGATAGATCCTTCGCTGAGATATTATTTCGGCAGTGCGGCTACACGCCCGGAGATCGTGAGTATCAACCTGAAACTCAAAGCCGATACGGCATCGTCGGTTCTGCCGTCGTCGCTGATATCCCCGCTGCCGATGAATTTTGCGTTTATGGAGCTGTTTGCCGCTTATACGGCTCAGTCGGGCAGTGATTTCAACAGGCTGATGATACCGTTCAGAAGTGTTACTTCGGATGTATATGCCAAGCATAAAGTTGTCCTGTCGAAGGGAGATCTCGGTGATGCGATAAGAGCGTCGATGAGTTTTCCGACAGTGTTCCAGCCAATAGAAATAGATGGTTTTCTTGCGTTTGACGGCGGCATATACGACAACTTTCCGGTGGATGTGATGCGCCGTGATTTCGCTCCCGGTATAATAATCGGTGTCGATGTGTCGGAGCCAAACGGCAGAAC
>JAIDKP010000425.1 GCA_029051445.1 Muribaculaceae bacterium
AGTTTTTCAGTGATATTTGAGTCGGTAATAATCTGATCGATATCTTCCATGTTGGCAATTTTGCTGAATCCGCGGCGGCGGAATTTTGATGAGTCGGCGAGAACGATTGTTTTCTGAGCCGTGCGCATCATTGCCCGGTTAAGCGATGCCTCGCGTATGTCGGTGGTGGTGATACCGAAATCAAGATCAATGCCGTCGACACCGAGAAACAGCTTGCTGCATGAAAATTCTTCAAGAGGCTGTTCTGCAAATTTACCGACTACCGATCTGCTGCTTTCACGCAGTGAGCCTCCGAGTTGTATAATATCGATAGAATCGTTGTCGGCGAGTATGTCCGAAACCTGGAGTGAGGCAGAGATGACGGTGAGTCTGTTGATAGGCTGTATGGCACGTGCGAGGGCGAGCATGGTCGTTCCCGATGCGATGATGATTGAATCATCTTTCGATATCATCGAGGCTGCGGTTTTACCTATGAGTTTTTTCTCCTCTGTTGCAAGTTTCTCTTTTTCGTTAAGAGGCCTGTTGCTGATGTAAGGATTGATCAAAATGGCTTTTCCGTGGCTTCGATAGAGCTTGTTGGCTTTCTCAAGCTCTGTAAGGTCTTTGCGTATTGTTACCGTAGATACGTCAAGCAGAGATGCAAGGTCGGAAACCTGAATGAGCTCGTGGCGCATCAGAGTTTCCATGATCAGTTCATGGCGCTCTTCTTTTGTCATGATTGTGATGATTAAGCTTGTATGCTGATGATTATTATCGCAAAGATATAAACATTTGTAAATAATGGGGCGGCTTATTCGTTAATTTATTGATAATATTTAGAAGTGTGTCGTTTTTTTGTTATGTGATGTTTTGAAAATATAAAAAATCGATATATTTTTGCGGTCAAACGAAAGCTTGAAGTAATAAAACGAAATCGAGGCGGTCGGTTTTGCTTTTCGTGATTTCTTTTTGATAAAGTCAGGAGACAAACGTAACGGTTGAAACTTGGATATGGCTGGAGGATGCAGAAAATATGACGTGATTATTATTGGCGGTGGTGCCACAGGTGCCGGGACTGCCCGCGACTGTGCCATGCGTGGATTGAAGACGCTTCTTGTCGAGAGGCTGGATTTTACAGCAGGAGCTACCGGAAGAAATCACGGGCTTCTTCACAGTGGAGCGCGATATGCTGTTACCGACAGGGAGTCGGCTTCTGAATGCATATCGGAAAATATGATACTACGCCGCATCGCACGCCATTGTGTCGAGGATACCGGCGGATTGTTTGTCACATTGCCCGACGACGATCTCGGCTATCAGGCAACATTTGTCGACGCATGCACAAAGGCCGGTATTCAGGCCGATGTGATTGATCCTGCCGAGGCACGCAGGCTTGAACCTTCGGTCAATCCCGAAATTATCGGAGCCGTGAGGGTTCCCGACGGAGCCGTTGATCCTTTCCGGCTTACTACCGCAAACATCGTGGATGCCCGACGTCATGGGGCCGATATAATCACCTATTCCGAGGTTATAGGTTTTGTCAGTGAAGGCACGAGAATTGCCGGGGTCAAGGTGCGTGACGGCAGGTCGGGTACAGTCACCGAGTATTATTCCGAACTGACCATAAACGCAGCCGGAATCTGGGGGCAAAACATTGCCGGAATGGCAGGTGTGACTGTCAATATGTTTCCGGCAAAAGGCGCTCTGCTCATTTTCGGCCATCGCGTCAACAACATGGTCATTAACCGCTGCCGCAAGCCTGCGAATGCCGATATCCTTGTTCCGGGCGACACGATATGCCTGATAGGAACGACATCTGATCGTGTCGGCTTTGACCAGGTCGACAATATGACTGTGACAGCCGAGGAGGTTGATGTGCTCATGAGCGAGGGCGTGAAGCTTGCGCCGTCGCTTGCCACTACACGCATTTTGCGCGCTTATGCCGGTGTGCGTCCACTCGTGGCTGCCGACAATGATCCGTCGGGGCGTTCGATCAGCCGTGGCATTGTGTGCCTTGACCATAGCGAGCGCGACGGTCTCGACGGGTTCATAACGATTACAGGCGGCAAACTCATGACCTATCGTCTGATGGGAGAGTGGGCTACCGATCTCGCATGTCGCAAACTTGGTGTCAGGGCTGAATGTCGGACGGCAGTGATGCCGCTTCCAGGTTCGGAAAAGGAAGAGACAAAAAAACGAAGATCACGATCCCATGTCATAGACCTCAGCACAGAGCAGCGTGCGGCAGTGGGACGTCATGGGACGCTTGGCAGGCGCATCCTTGACAACGGAGGTGATGATGATGCCGTTGTATGCGAGTGCGAACAGGTTTCTGTCGGAGAAGTCAATTATGCGATTTCAGAGCTGCATGTTCATAATCTTATAAATCTGCGACGCCGCACCCGCATGGGCATGGGCACATGTCAGGGCGGTCTCTGCGCCTGCCGTGCTGCCGGACTCATTGCAAATGCCAACAAATGTGCGCAGGAATCTCTCGATGATCTGCAGGCGTTTGTAAACGAGCGATGGAAAGGCATGAAGCCTGTAGGCTGGGGAGATACGCTCGAAGAGTCCCAGTTCATGTCGTGGCTTATCCGTGGGGTGGGGGGCCTTTCAGGGAATATAGAAGTAAAATTATAAATGGAGGATAATCAATGAGATTTCAGTCGGTAATAATAGGAGGCGGACTCTCGGGACTTGTAGCGGGTATCAGGCTTGCTGAAGGCGGGCAGAAAGTTGCGATTGTATCCTCCGGACAAAGTACTCTGCATTTTTTCTCGGGTTCTCTTGATCTGCTTGGCTCCGATGGACGGGCTGAAATATTGTGTCCGTTTGATGCAATGTCTTCGCTTGCCCCTGCACATCCTTATTCAAAAATAGGGATGTCACGCATCCGGTCGCTTGCCGGCGAGGGGCTCGATCTTCTGAATCGGTGCGGCCTTCGTTTTATTGGCGGCGGCAATGCGAACAGATATCATCTCACACCGTTCGGAGTGATGAAACCGTCGTGGATTGCGATGGACGATTGTCTGACGTTTGACTCGCCGGAAAACTTCCCTTATAAGACTGTCGGCATAGCTAACATATGCGGTTTTCTTGATTTTTACCCGCAGTTTCTGTCGCTTGGTCTTGAGAAAAAGGGCGTGACATGCCTGACGATATCCCTGACTTCGCCACAGCTTCAGGCCATGCGTAAGAGCTCTACTGAAATGCGTGCTCCCAATATTGCCCGCATAATGTCGGCCGAGACGGTCGATTGCATGGCGCGGACGCTTAATGAGGCTGATTCGGAGATAGAGGCATTCCTCCTGCCGGCGATATTCGGTATGACCGATACGGTTGCCCTTGATGATCTCCGTGCAAAGGTGAGGCGGCCGGTATTCTTTATACCCACAATGCCGACATCGGTTCTTGGTGTGCGGTCGCAGATCATGCTCCGATCATGCTTCCAGAGGCTTGGGGGGACATACCTGCTTGGCGACAATGTGACCGGGGGCGATATATCGGACGGGCAGTTGCGCTATGTGACTACTGCCAATCTCGGCTCCGATCGTCTGGAAGCCGATAACTTTATTCTTGCTTCCGGCTCATTTCTCAGTCATGGCATAAAGTCTGTCCCCGAGCGCATATATGAACCGGTTTTTGATCTTGATATCACATCGGAATCTTCAAGAAGCCGATGGTTTGGCGATGATTTCTACGAAACGCAGCCTTATATGGATTTCGGAGTGGTCTCTGATAAAGATTTCAGACTCTCACATTCGGGACACACAATCTCTAATCTCTACGGTGTCGGCGCGGTACTGGAGGGGTGCGACGCTATAACACTCGGTTGTGGCGGCGGAGTGGCGCTTCTGACGGCTATTCATGTGGCCGATACGATTTTAAAACAATAGTTTCCTTCCCAACAATGATATATCAGGATACCAATATCAGCACCAACAATTTCGAGCAATGTAAAAAATGCACGATATGCACGGTCTATTGTCCTGTGACGATTGTCAATCCTCTTTATCCGGGGCCTAAGCTGGCCGGACCCGATGGAGAGCGGTATCGTCTTAAAAATGCGCGTTTCTTCAATGAGGCGTTGAAATATTGCCTGAACTGCAAGCGTTGCGAGGTCGCGTGTCCGTCCAATGTGAGGATCGGCGATATCATACAGAGCGCGCGGCTCAAATATAGCAAGAGTCCGGTGAAACTTAGGGATATTATGCTGGCCAGCACCGATGTCATGGGTACCGTGGCCACGCACATGGCTCCTGTCGTGAACACCTCTTTGCGTATGCCGGTCGTGAAAAAACTGCTCGATGCTACGCTTGCCATAGATAGTCATCGCACATTTCCGAGCTATGCCTCGCAGACGTTTGTGAAATGGTTTGAGAAAGAGGCTGCGGCAAAGCAGGATAGCTTCAACCGGCATGTGGCTTATTTCCACGGTTGCTATGTCAATTACAACTATCCGGCACTCGGACGCGATTTTGTCAAGGTGATGAATGCATGCGGCATAGGAGTGCGTCTGCTGGAAAAAGAGCGTTGCTGCGGCGTGGCAAAGATCGTCAACCGCATGACTGCGCCTGCCCGTCGGGATGCAGCGATAAATCTGAAATCTATAAGGGCGGCCGTCGCTGACGGGATGCAGGTTGTAGGCACAAGTTCGACATGCATATTGACCATGCGCGACGAGTATCCCAATCTGCTCGGGCTTGACAATGCAGACGTGGCAGACTGCATCAATCTTGCCTCGAGGTATCTGTTCCAGCTTGTGGATGAAGGCAGGGTGAAGCTTGCTTTCCGTCCGGAATATCGTGTGCGTGTAGCCTATCATGCCCCGTGCCACATGGAGAAACTCGGCTGGACGATCTATTCGACCTCGCTGCTGCGTATGATACCCGGGCTTGAATTTGTGTCGCTGCCGTCGCAGTGTTGCGGTCTGGCCGGTACTTACGGCTTCAAGAAAGAAAATTACAATGCTTCGCAGGAAATCGGGCGTCAGTTGTTTGACGCAATTCAGCGATCGGGAGTCGATACCGTTGCCACTGACTGCGAGACATGTAAATGGCAGATTGAGCAGGGGACCGGCATAACGGTCAGAAATCCAATCTCTATTATAGCCGAAGCACTTGATGTGGAAAAAACGAGGACATTAAACAATATTTGACTAATTTTACAGCAAACTACTGCAAAATACCATAAAATCACGCAATGGCAAAAGACAATATCTATGGCTCATGGCAGCCTGAAGTGGTAAAACAGTTTAAATCGTGGCAGATGCGCACGATCGTTGTATCTATGATCGGATATGCGATATACTATTTTGTGCGCAAGAACTTTTCGCTCGCAATGCCTGGGCTCACTGCACAGTATGGAATCTCCAATACCGATTTCGGCATTGTCATTGGCATTGGTTCATTGGTCTATGGACTTTCACGCTTTGTAAACGGATTCATTGTCGACCGTTACAGCGCACGCGCGGTAATGGCTATAGGTCTCTTGCTGTGTGCGCTTTCCAATTTTGCGTTTGGCTACGGATACAACATCAGCGCTTGGCTTGTGGGGGCTGACCCTACAGCAGCTCAGGCTACTCCCGATCTGGTGAATATGCTTATTCTCGTCATGGCGGTCACAATTGTGCTTAACCAGGCGTTTCAGGGCATAGGTTATCCGCCGTGCGCACGTCTGCTTCCATGCTGGATTCATCCGTCGGAGCTGGCTACGAAAATGTCGATATGGAATACCTCGCATTCCATCGGAGCCGCTGCCGCCGTGGTCGCATGTGGATACATTATGGGCATCATGGGACAGGACATGAGCAACAACCCCGATGTGATCAATCTTATTGCCGCAAATCTCAAACTCAATCCTGAGGTTGCCGACGATATGAACCAGATACTCCAGTATGCACAGCACTGGGGGGCATGGAAATGGTGCTTCTGGCTTCCGGCCGGTCTTGCGGTACTCGGTGCCGCATGGCTCTTCTGGGGGCTCAGGGATGACCCAAGATCTGTCGGCCTGCCTGAGTTGCCTGGTACAAATACCGGTAAAAAAGAAGTGAAAAATGGCGAGAAAGCGCCCTCTCAGGCAAAGTTCCTGCGTGCGATGGTATGGACCAACCGCTGGATCTGGACGCTCTGTATTGCCAATGTATTTGTCTATGTGATGCGCATGGGCATTCTCGACTGGGGACCTAAATTTCTGACAGAGGCCCGCGGCATGTCCAGCGAAAACGCCGCAGGGACTGGAGCGGCTGGCGAGAT
>JAIDKP010000426.1 GCA_029051445.1 Muribaculaceae bacterium
GTAGAGATCCTCAGTCTGTTCGACCGGAGTAATACCGTTGTGTGACAGCAGAAGTTTTGTATAGGCAAACAGGAAGGGGGAATCGGTTTTCAGATTTATGATTCCGCCGGGTTTCAGCACCGACTCGTATAAAGAGAGCATACGTGTGGCGGTAAGTCGTTTGCGTGGCTTCTGCATCTGTGGGTCGGGGAAGGTGATCCATATTGATGCTACTTCTCCGGGAGCGAAGAAGTTTGAGAGAAGCTCGATGTCGGTGCGGAGGAATGCGACGTTTTTCAGGCTTAGCGCTTCGGCCTGTTTTGCTCCTGTCCACATGCGTGCGCCCTTGATGTCGATGCCGATGAAGTTGCGGTCGGGAAACTGCTTTGCGAGTCCGACGGTGTATTCGCCTTTTCCGCATCCAAGCTCAAGTGTTATCGGATTGTCGTTGCCGAAAAACTCTGCCCATTTTCCGCGCAGCGGAAATCCGCCGAGCCTGTTGAGTTCGGCCCACGGATATTGAAAGACGAAGTCGAGCGACTTCATCTCACTGAATTTTTTTAGTTTGTTTTTGCCCATAAGTCAGACGCAAATTTACGACTTTTGATTTTGTCGACGGTATAAGGCACGGTTAAAAATGCAGTTGTTGTTCAGGTGAAGCGGGTGTGTGGACATGAAATCTCCCGCCTCACACTCATGGTAGAGTGCCAGACGGGAGTTCCAGAGAGAATATATATGGTTGCGATTAGGCCATTCTATGGGCTTTATCCTTTGCCATATCCGAGATTTGGGCGGCTTTATCGGCTATTGTGCCGAGTGTATCTGCCGATATGTCTTTGACTCGATCCTTAGCCTGGTCGATTTTGTCGGCCAGCTTGTCTTTGATACCGGAAATCTTGTCGGAAATCTGATCTTTGAGATCTCCGATTTTTTCCTGTGCCTGTTCTGCAACTTCTGTTGCCTGATCTTTGACTTGCGACAGCTGGTCTTTGGTCTGGCTTTTCAGTTGGTCATATTTGGCCTTTGCTGCGATCTTGGCGGAGTTTATTGATATTTCCGCTGACTCTGCCGATACTTTTCCGGCTGTGTCGGCTATGATCTGGTTCACGTCTGTTTTCATATCTGTTGTTTTTGTGTGTTTGCAAGTAAAACATGTCAGTTGGGCTGTTGGTTCTGTTGTCTGTTCTATTTTGATGTTTTTTATGAAGTATGAAAATGTGTTCAATCTTCTGGTATATAGATCGGTAGGTGTCTGTTTTGGCTTCTGAGAATTTAGTGTTTGGATTCTTGCGGGAGTCTATGCGAAGAAATTGGGTCAGGTGTGTTAATCGGCATAAACAATTGTTAAATCTGATTAACAGTGATCCCTTGTATGAAATTGCGGTCAATGAGTTATCTTTGAATGATAGTTTATCCGGCATATTTGATATGAATGTATTTCAGTGGACGGTCGCCGGCACAGCAGAGTTGCCGACGCTGAATTTCGGTCTCCTTGAGCAGTGGCTTCAGGAAGTCGCCCGAAGTCACGGCAAGCTTGTAGGGGATCTTAATTATGTGTTTTGTGATGACGAGGAGATTCTCCGCGTCAACAGGCAATTTCTCGATCACGACTATTATACCGATATTATAACCTTTGACCGCTCGGGGAGGGGAGTGGTGAGGGGGGACATGTATATATCGCTTGACACAGTGCAAAGCAATGCGGTGGATTGTCGTGCCGCTTATGACACCGAGTTGAATCGTGTGGTGGTTCATGGGCTTCTGCATTTGTGTGGTATCAACGACAAGGGTCCGGGTGAGCGGGAGATTATGGAGCGTCATGAAGACGAGGCGCTGAGTCTGCTTAAAAGTATTACGACAGGTAATGAAGTTTGATTTCGATATAATTGTTGTCGGAGCCGGCCATGCCGGCTGTGAGGCGGCGAGAGCGGCTGCGCTGCTCGGGTCATCGGTTCTCCTGGTGACGATGGATCTTAACAAGATTGCCCAGATGAGCTGCAATCCTGCTATAGGCGGTATCGCAAAGGGGCAGATTGTAAGAGAAATCGATGCCTTGGGCGGATTTACCGCTATTGCGACAGACAGGTCGTCGATCCAGTTCAGGATGCTGAACTTATCGAAAGGGCCTTCGGTTTGGAGTCCGCGTTCGCAGTGCGACCGCATGGCTTTCAGTCATGAGTGGCGCGATGAACTTGAATCAATTGCCGGACTATCTTTCTGGCAGGATTCGGTCACGGCTGTTCTGTGGGATGACAACGGTAACGCTTCGGGGGTTGTCACTTCGCTTGGCGTGGAGTTTAAGGCGCGGGCGGTGATAATCACGGCGGGTACTTTCCTTGACGGACTCATGCATATGGGACGTCATATGTGGGAGGGTGGACGCATTGCCGAGCCTGCAAGTCGCGGGTTAGGTGACCAGCTTGGCGATGTCGGAATCCGTACCGGAAGGATGAAGACGGGTACTCCTGTGCGTCTCGACGGGCGTACGATCAGGTGGGATCTTGCTGAGGTGCAGCCGCTGGATGCTGTGTCCGGAAAGTTCAGCTTTCTGCCGGATGTTTGCTACTCTTTGCGTCAGCGAGAGTGTTACACTGTTCAGACTAATGAGGAAACTCATCGTATCATAAGGGAAGGACTGTGTGATTCGCCCCTTTACAACGGGCAGATAAACAGTATCGGTCCACGCTATTGCCCGAGTATCGAGACTAAGATCGTTACTTTCCCGGAACGGCAGTCGCATATGCTCCATATTGAACCTGAGGGTGCTGACACGGCAGAGTGTTATCTTAACGGTTTTTCATCGTCGCTTCCGTTTGATGTTCAGCTTCGGGCGATGCGTACAATTCCGGCCCTGGCCGAAGCTCAGATGTATCGTCCCGGATATGCGATCGAATACACTTATTTTGATCCTACGCAGTTGTCGCATTCGCTTGAGTCGAAGGTTCGCCCCGGCTTGTATTTTGCCGGTCAGGTGAACGGCACGACCGGATATGAGGAGGCGGCTGCACAGGGGTTGATTGCCGGTATTAATGCTCACCGTAAAATCTGCGGTAAGGAGCCGGTTGTGCTCCGTCGAGATCAGGCCTATATCGGGGTTTTGATTGACGACCTTGTCATGAAGGGTGTCGATGAGCCTTACCGCATGTTTACGTCCAGAGCCGAGTACCGAATACTGCTCCGTCAGGATAACGCCGACGAGCGTCTTACTCCGGTGGGGGAGGAGATCGGTCTCGTGAGCGAGCAACGTCTGTCGCTGTTTGTCGGTAAGCGATTCTGTGTAGAGAATTTCATGGAGTATCTAAGAACGACATCTTATACTCCGGCGGAGGTGAACGGCTATCTTGGGGAGCTTGGATCTTCAGAGGTGGTTCAGCCAGGCAGACTGTCAGAAATACTTGCTCGTCCCGGTGTCACAATCAAGGGGCTTGCCGGTGTGTGTGGCGGTCTGAAGGATTATATAGAAAAGGTGGATGACAGCCGCATCGATGAGATTATTTCGTCGGTTGAGATCTCTATAAAGTACCGAGGCTATATTGACCGGGAGAGGGAGAATGCCGAGAAGCTTCAGAGGCTTGACCGGTTGAAACTTCCTTCTGATCTTGACTACATGTCGATGGCTGCGCTCTCTACCGAAGCGAGGCAGAAGCTGACCCGTATGCGGCCTTTGTCGATAGCGCAGGCTTCGAGGATTCCGGGCGTTTCACCTTCGGATATCAATGTGCTGCTGTTGATGTTAGGTAGATAATGTTTCACGTGGAACAAATTATGATAAAAGAAATGAATATAGATTACGTTAAAGGTCGTGTGAGAGATGTTGTGGATTTTCCCCAGAAGGGAGTTGTCTTCAGAGATCTCACAACAGCGTTTAAAGACCCTGTGGCTTTGCGGATGATCGGGGATGGTCTGGCAGAGTTATACAAGGACAAAGGGGTGACTAAAGTTGTAGGTATTGAATCCCGTGGCTTTATCGGCGGATCGATACTTGCAGATCGTCTCGGTGCCGGTTTTGTGCCCGTGAGGAAGCCGGGAAAGCTTCCTGCAGACACGATAAGGGAATCGTATTCCAAAGAGTATGGCACGGATACAATAGAAGTGCATCGTGATGCAATAGACGAAAATGATATTGTGGTCATTCACGACGATGTCCTTGCGACAGGCGGAACGATGCTTGCCGCGTATCGTCTTATAAAGAGTATGAACCCCAAGAAAGTCTATATAAACTTCATTATAGATCTGACGATGCTCGGCGGCCGCGAAAAGATGCCTGCCGATGTGGAGGTGACAGCGCTGATCGAGTATTGAGAATTTCTGCGGATGGCTAAGCATCTCGATAGAAAACCCGATGAGCTCAGGGAGAAGATAAGAATTCTACCGGAGACTCCGGGTGTCTATACCTACTACGACAGCAGCGGGACAGTAATCTATGTCGGAAAGGCGAAAAACTTGAAACGGCGCGTGTCGTCGTATTTCAACCGGACTCATGACAGGCTGCGCACAAATCTGCTTGTAAGGGCTATCGCCGATATGAGCTATATTGTTGTTCCGACCGAGCAGGATGCTTTGAATCTGGAAAGCTCCATGATCAAAGAATATCAGCCAAGATATAATGTCCTGTTGAAAGATGACAAGAGCTATCCGTGGATCTGTCTTACCTCGGAGATGTATCCGCGTGTGTTCATGACGCGAAACCGCGTGCGCGACGGATCTAAATACTATGGACCGTATACCGACGGAAATGCGGTGAAGTCGGTGCTTTCGATCATACGTGAGCTTTATCCGTTGCGTACGTGTCGCACCCTTATAACCCTGGAGTTTATAGAGCGTGGCAGGGGGCGGCTATGTCTGTCATACCACATGCACCGCTGCAAAGGATGCTGCAAAGGGCTGATCACGGCGGAGGCATACGCTGAATATATTGACCGTGTCAGGCAGATTCTGAAAGGGGAGACAAAGGAGCTGATGGATTATCTTCGTTCCGAGATGCAACGACTGTCGGCGGCACTCCGGTTTGAGGACGCGCAGGAACTGAAACTGCAGTATGAGGCTGTGGCGCGTTACAGGGCCAGAAGTGTTATAATCTCTCAGACGATTGAAGATGTCGATGTCTTTGGGGTGGACGAGGATGAAGAGGACGTTTTTGTTAACTACATGCATGTGCGCCGTGGAGCGGTCGTTGGAAGCATGACGCTCCAGTACAGGCGCATGATGGAGGAAAGCGTCGGCGAAATGATAGCCTATGCCATGCATGAGGTGAAAGAGGTGACCGGCGCGGTCTATGAAGAAGTTGTTGTGCCGGAGGTGCCGGATATAGTCCCCGAGGGTGTAACGTTTACAGTGCCTCAGCGCGGAGATAAGGCCAAACTGCTTGAAGTGTCGTGCAAGAATGCCCGTCAGTGCAGGATCGATGCCCTGAAGCAGATGGAGCATCTTGATCCGGAGAAACGAACGATGAGGATTCTCGAGCGCATTAAAAAGGATTTCAGACTCTCGGAATTGCCGCGGCATATCGAATGTTTCGATAACTCGAATACTCAAGGAACAAATCCGGTCGCATCGTGCGTAGTGTTTAAGAATGCCAGGCCGTCAAAAAAGGATTACCGACATTTCAATATAAAGACTGTAGAGGGTCCTGATGACTTTGCCTCGATGAAAGAGGTGCTGACACGACGTTACACAAGACTTGTGAGTGAAGGTGAGGGGTTGCCACAGCTTATAGTGGTGGATGGAGGCAAGGGGCAGCTCAGTTCGGCTGTAGAGGCTCTTGAGGAAATCGGCTTGCGGGGGGTGATAGCAGTGGTGGGTATCGCCAAACGTCTTGAGGAAATTTATTTTCCCGGCGACAGTGTGCCACTGTATATTGACAAAAACTCGGAATCGTTGCGCGTTGTGCAGCAGCTGCGCGATGAGGCGCACAGATTCGGTATCACACATCACCGCAACAGGCGCAGCAAATCGCAGCTTGTAAGCGAGCTCGACAGTATCAAGGGGGTCGGAGAGGTTACAAAGGCCGCGCTTTTCAAAAAATTCAAAAGCGTGAAACGCATGAAGGAAGCTTCGGCCGACGAACTGAGCCAGGCAGTGGGACCATCCAAGGCCGGCATCCTGTACGCAGCATTTCATCCGGAAAAAATACAATAACTGTAACAACAAGCATACAATGGCAGGACTCAAGTCGCTTGCAAAAGACACGGCCGTATATGGAATGAGCTCGATTGTCGGGCGCTTTCTTAACTGGTGTCTTGTACCGATGTACACACATGTGTTTCCGACGGAAGAGTATGGTCTGGTAACGCTGGTCTATTCGATTGTCGCACTGTTGCTTGTGTGTCTCACCTACGGGATGGAGACCGGTTTTTTCAGATTTGCCAATCATGAACGTTGGAAAGACCCGATGCAGGTCTATACAACAGCACTGACCGCACTCGGGTGTTCGTCTACGTTGTTTTGTGTTATTGTTCTGATATTCAGCGGTGTATTCGCCGGCTGGATGGGCTGCTCCGCTCATCCGTCCTATATTGGGATGATGGGTATTGCTGTCGCGTTGGACGCATTTACCTCATTGCCATTTGCTTATCTGCGATATAAGCGTCGTGCAATGAGGTTTGCCACGCTTAAACTCATTGGCATAGGATTGAATATAGGGCTTAATATATTCTTTATTCTTCTGCTTCCGCGTCTTGCTTCATTCAGTTTGTTTGGTTGGATGTGGTCGGAAGATTTCGGAGTAGGGTATATCTTTCTTGCAAACATGATATCGTCGGTTGTCACGCTTTTTCTGCTTGTGCCCGAACTCATGGAAAAATGGCGCTTCAACGGAAAACTGCTTCGTGAAATGCTGGTGTATTCTTTTCCTCTTCTCGTACTCGGTCTTGCCGGTATAATGAACCAGTCGATCGACAAGATACTTTATCCTTTGCTTGTTGCCGATCATGATGTAGCGATGGAGGGGCTTGGCATCTATGGAGCCAACTATAAGATCGCCATAATAATGGTGATGTTTATTCAGGCTTTCAGATTTGCTTATGAGCCATATATATTCGCGCAACATAAGGCTAAGGACGGCAGACGAAGTAATGAGGCCTATGTGCAGGCGATGAAGTGGTATGTGATATTCGGGATGTTTATTTTTCTGGGTGTCATGGAGATGATCGATGTGGTTAAATGGTTTATCGCGCCGTCGTATTTCAGCGGTCTGCGCGTGGTGCCTGTGGTCATGATCGCCGAGTTTTTCTTCGGGGTGTTTTTTAATCTGTCGGTGTGGTATAAGATTACTGACCGTACGATTTACGGAACATGGTTCTCGTTGCTTGGACTTGTCGTGACACTCGGTATGAACGTCGCGCTTGTTCCGGTGCTCGGATATATGGGTTGTGCGTTGGCGGCGCTGTGCTGCTATGGAGTGATGATGGCTGCATCCTGGATCGTAGGACGACGGAAGTATCCAATAGATTATGATGTGCGTTCAGCGCTGTTTTATTTCGTTGCCGGAATTGGTCTTTGGGCTTTGGCGGCAATGACGGAGCATGCGGTTGAAATGCCTCAGGTTGTGAAATGGATTGTGCGACTGCTTGCCGTTGGAGGATATGTGGCAACGGTCGTGTTAAAAGAGAAACTGCCGATTACAAAGGTTATAAGAAAATAAAAGGATATGAAACTGATATTTTTTGATTTGCATGACACGTGGCTTGACCTGCTTCCTGTCACGTTTACAAGATATGCGGCCCAGATACGTCTTGGCATCGACAGGATCTCTGACAAGTGGGCGGCGGCGATGCCGCAGTGTGCGATTGCCGGTTATGTCGGTGAGGAGTATCTTTCCGGATTAAGCGGTGAGCCGGATGTTGACGAAAATGAGGAGGTGCTGTATGTTGCCGGAAATGTGCTTCCTGATCTTCCGCTTGTGTCCTTCATATCTCAAGGGCTCTGGCAGGGAAAGTGGGCGATGAAGTCGGGAGAGCGGCTTGTGGCGTTAAAAGGAACCAAAGCCGACTGGAACGAACGCGATAGTCTGCCGGTGTTTGAAATTCCGGATGCCATTCCTGTCAGGGCGATTGACCGCCCATGCGATATTTTTATGAATAACGGAGAGTATATCAAAAAGGACTTCGCGCGTCTTACTGCCGGCAAAGTCTTTGTCTCTCCCAATAGAACGAATATTGTAATAGGTGATCCGTCGTATATCTATATCGCCCCCGGAGCCGAAGTTAACGGGGCGATTCTCAATTCCACTCATGGCCCGATATGGATCGGATCGGGAGCGCAGATAATGGAGGGGGCGTGTCTCCGCGGTCCTATCGCGGTCGGTGACAACTCCTCGGTAAACATGGGTGCGCGGATCTATCCTGATACCACTCTCGGGCCGTGGTGCAAGGTCGGAGGCGAACTCAATAATGTGGTAATGCAGGGATATAGCAATAAGGCCCACGACGGGTTTCTTGGCAATGCCGTGATAGGAGAGTGGTGCAATCTGGGTGCCGGATGCACAGCTTCAAATCTTAAGAATGACTATACTCCTGTGAAATTGTGGAACTATCGGACCCGTCGGTTTGAAAAGACAGGGCTGCAGTTCTGCGGACTTATCATGGGCGATCACTCAAAGGCGGGTATCAACACGATGTTCAATACCGGCACGGTCGTAGGAGTGGGATGTAATATACATGGCACCGGTTTTCCCCGCAATTTCATTCCGTCGTTCAGCGAGGGAGGAGCATCGGGATTCACCGACGTGCAGCTTACGAAATTTTTTGATACAGTCTCAAGAGTTATGTCGCGCCGCGGATGCGAGCTGAGCGAAGGGGAGCGCAGTCTATATGAGTCAATCTTTGATTTTGCAGATACCTTTAAATGATGATTAGGATATTATATGCCGCAGGCGTGGCCGTGGTGATGCTGCTCTCGGGCTGTAAGACTACTGAGGCCAATTACAAGGCCGCCTATGAGACAGCCCGTGAGAAAAACGCTTCGACGATTGGAACTGAGGTGGATTCGGCTATTGCCGGTGAGGATTCTCCCAAGGGGCAGACTTTCGGGGATGTGGTTCTTCCGACTATCGGCCGGCGCCTCTATGCTGTGAAAGCCGATGGTGCCGACTCTGTGAATCCTAAGCTCTACAATGTGGCTGTTGCCAGATTCCGACAGCTGTTCAACGCCCGCTCTCTGTGTGCGCGATTACGCGAGGGAGGGTTTGAAGGTGCTTTTCTGGCAATGGACAAAGACCGGGATTATTATGTGCTTACCGGAACCACATCTGAGGCGCAGGAGGCATCGGTTTTGTTGTCGGAGACTATGGCAAGCGATGTCTTCAAGTCAAAAACGCCGTTTCCGTGTGTTATTGTCTCACGATAGTGAAAAAACTCCTATCTTTGCATCGTAAATAAGAAAATCGGAATACCGGTCATGCATATATCCCCCAATAAGATCTGGCTTTCTGCCAAAGATTACTTTATTATCACATTCGGCATCTTTCTGTATGCTTTCGGTTTCTCTGCCTTCATCAACCCGGAGAAGGTGATAATGGGCGGAATGGCCGGTGTAGGTCAGATCGTGTATTACACGACACTCAAGTTGTTTGGCTATGGTGTGCCTATTGCAGTGGCTATGTATACCGGCAATCTGATCCTGCTGGCGATCGCCTATAAGACAGTGGGCCGCACGTTTGTCGTGCGCACGATATTCGGAGCGACTGTGATCTCGACATTTATCGGTATTCTGGCTCCGATGTTCCCGGAGCCTCTGATCGCCAACCAGAAGTTTATGAATGTCATAATCGGCAGTATCCTTTGTGGAGTCGGCATCGGCATGGCTTTCACCCACAACGGCAGTACCGGCGGCACTGATATTGTCGCGGCCATAGTGTCTAAGAAGACCAATGTCTCGGTGGGGCGCACGATGCAGTACACCGACTTCTGTATAATCAGTTCATCTTTTCTTATTTCCGGAGTGCTCGAGAATGTGGTGCTGGGCTTTATAAATCTGTTTATCAGCTCGTTTGTTGCCGATCAACTCATCAACACAAACCGGCAGGCTGTCCAGTTCACTATTTTTTCCCAAAAATGGGACGAGATCGCGACCATAATAAACAACAATGCGCACAGAGGCTGCACGATCATAGACGGAGTAGGATGGTACACAAGAAAGCCGATGAAAATCCTTCTGGTTATGTGCCGTAAGATAGAGTCGGTGACAATATTCCGTATAGTCAAGAGTATTGATCCTGACGCGTTCATCACGCAGGCAAATGTAAACGGTGTATATGGTCGTGGATTTGACCAGATAAAACAAAGAGTAAAACCTATAAAAAAGTCGGCAGACACAGATACACGCATCTCTGGTTCGGCTGACAATGCCAATAAAGAGTCATGAGCAAGGAGTTTAAACGCACACTGGTGACCACGGCGCTTCCCTATGCCAACGGTCCCGTTCATATAGGCCATCTTGCTGGAGTGTATGTTCCGGCTGATATCTATACCCGTTTTCTGCGTCTTCGCGGCGAAGATGTCGTGATGATAGGCGGAAGCGACGAACATGGCGTACCCATAACGATAAAGGCCCGCAAAGAGGGAGTGACACCTCAGGATATCGTGGACCGCTATCATGGTATCATTAAAGATTCCATGGCCGGACTCGGCATATCGTTTGATATCTATTCGCGCACTACGTCAAAGATGCATTCGGCTACGGCAAGCGAATTTTTCCGACGTCTCTACGACAAGGGTGAATTTGTTGAAAAGACATCGATGCAGCTATATGATGAGGAAGCAGGTCAGTTTCTTGCCGACCGCTATGTCACAGGCGAGTGCCCCCATTGCCATGCTGATGGAGCCTATGGCGACCAGTGCGAGAAGTGCGGAACCTCGCTCAACGCGACCGATCTTATCAACCCGCACAGTGCTATCACAGGCAATGTGCCTGTGATGCGCGAGACCCGACACTGGTATCTTCCTCTCGACCGCTGGCAGAACTTTCTGGAGAAATGGATTCTTGAAGATCACAAAGAATGGAAGAGTAATGTATATGGGCAGTGTAAGTCGTGGCTTGACCTCGGTCTTCAGCCCCGTGCGGTGAGCCGTGACCTCGACTGGGGTGTGCCGGTGCCTGTGGAAGGTGCTGACGGCAAGGTGCTCTATGTATGGTTTGATGCTCCGATAGGATATATCTCAAATACCAAGGAGTTTCTTCCCGACAGTTGGGAAAAGTATTGGAAAGATCCTGAGACACGCGTGATCAATTTCATCGGCAAGGACAACATCGTGTTTCATTGCATCGTGTTTCCTGCGATGCTCAAAGCCTATGGCGACAATTTTCAGCTTCCCGACAATGTCCCTGCCAACGAGTTCCTGAATCTCGAGGGGGACAAGATCTCGACATCGCGCAACTGGGCTGTGTGGCTTCACGAGTATCTTGTGGATTTTCCCGGAAAACAGGACACTTTGCGCTATGTGCTCACGGCAAATGCGCCTGAGACAAAAGACAATGACTTCACATGGCGTGATTTCCAGGCCCGCAACAACTCGGAGCTTGTGGCGATACTCGGCAACTTCGTGAACCGCGCGATGGTGCTGACTCATAAATATTTTGAGGGTAAAGTCCCGGTAGCCGACGGTATTGCGGAAACCGACAGCAACGCACTTGCCGAGGTTGCGGCTGCCGGCCGGGCTCTCACGACGGCCCTTGAAGGTTTCCATTTCCGCGAGGCGCTTAAAGAGGCGATGAATATGGCCCGCACAGGCAACCGCTATCTGCAGGAGACCGAGCCGTGGAAGATTGCCAAGAGTGGCGACATGGAGCGTGTGGGTGTGATACTCAACACCGCTTTGCAGATCTGCGCGTCGATTGCTGTCGCATTTGAGCCTTTCCTGCCGTTTATGAGCGGGAAGCTGTGCAAGATGCTCGGCATGGGCGATCTCTGCTGGGATATGGTTGGAAAGACCGACAATGTGGCCGCCGGAACACAGCTTGGCGAGCCGGAGCTCCTTTTCGAGAAAATCGAGGATGAGGCTATCCAGGCGCAGATCGACAAGCTTAACGCCGCTAAGGAGGCTAACAAGATAAATTCATGGAAAGCGGCTCCGCAGGCTCCCGATGTTGATTTCGACACATTCATGAAGGCCGACCTCAGAGTCGGTACCGTGCTTGAGTGCGAGCGTGTGCCCAAGGCCGACAAGCTATTGCGTTTCCTTATCGACGACGGTCTGGAGAAACGCACGATCGTGTCGGGTATCGCGGCGCATTATGCTCCGGAGACACTCGTCGGGAAGCAGGTGGTGTTTATTGCCAATCTTCCTCCGCGCAAGCTGCGCGGCATCGTCAGCCAGGGCATGATTCTCTCGGCCGAGAATGCCGACGGCAGTCTGACATTACTTACTCCGATGGCTCAGGCCACTCCCGGAGCACAGGTGAAATAAGCGGCTATTCGTCATGCATCAGCGCCCCCGCATACTCATCATATACACCGGCGGAACGATCGGAATGATCGAGGATTCCGAGACTCATGCGCTCCGTCCGTTCAATTTCGATCACCTTATCGACAATGTGCCGAAGGTGAAATTTCTCGGTTACGATATCGATCACGTGCAGTTTGCGCCGCCGATCGACTCATCGGATATGGATCCTTCCAAATGGGCGGAAATCAGCCGTATAATTGAGCGGAACTACAGCTCCTACGATGGGTTTGTCGTGCTTCACGGCACAGATACAATGGCTTATACGGCATCGGCTCTGTCGTTTATGCTCGACAATCTCAACAAGCCGGTGATCATAACCGGATCCCAGCTGCCTATAGGCGAGGTACGCACCGACGGTGAGGAAAATCTTATCACAGCCTTGCAGATCGCCGCGGCCACGAGACGCGACGGCGGCCCGATGGTGACCGAAGTCGCCATATTGTTTGAGGACTACCTTTGGCGTGGCAACCGTGCGACCAAGATGAGTGCCGACAATTTCAATGCATTCCGCAGCAATAATTATCCGGAGCTGGCACGCATAGGCCTCGGGATTCTCTTCAATGAAGAGGCTTTGTGGCGCACTCCTTCGCGGCGTCCGCTCAATGTGCGCACCGACATGGACACCGCTGTCACTATCGTGAATGTCTATCCCGGCATAACCGAGGAGGCACTTCGGCATCAGTTGTCGGTGCCCGGTGTAAAGGGGCTTGTGCTTAAAACCTATGGAGCGGGCAATGCACCTACAGCCCCATGGTTTGAAAAAGCCATCGCCGATACTACGGCGCGCGGAGTCGTGGTGCTGAATGTCACGCAATGTGTCAACGGGTCTATACATGAAGGGCGATATAGCGCCGGTGACCGTCTGTGGCGTGCGGGAGTAATTTCCGGGCAGGACATAACCACTGAAGCCGCGATAACAAAACTTATGTTTCTGTTTGGTCTCGGTCTTGATGCTGATGAAGTTAAACACTATCTTGCCGACTCTCTGTGCGGAGAGATGACGGTTTGAGTCAAACCATTGATAATGCATAAAATATGAGAATAGGAATTACACACGGCGATTTCAATGGTGTAGGCTATGAGGTAATACTCAAAGCGCTGTCGGACGACCGTATGCTTGAGCTTTTTACTCCGGTGGTATATGGTATTCCGGCTCTTGCCGACTGGTATGCCGGCAAGCTTGAGTCTGAGCCATTGTCGTGGCATACTGTATCTTCGGCAGGATCGGTTAAAAACGGAACATACAATTTTGTTGACATATATCCGGACGGATCTGTGCCAGAGGTACATGCGGGCGAGAGCACTCCAGAGGCCGGAAAGGCATCTCTCATGGCTTTGGAGATGGCTGTAGAGGATCTGAAAACCGGCATTGTGGACGCGCTTGTGACAGCTCCGATAAACAAGAACAATATTCAGGGAGAGGATTTTAAATTTCCCGGTCACACGGAGTATCTTGAAGACCGTCTTGGCGAGGGAGATATGAAAAAGGCGCTTATGATACTCTGTGCCGGAGGATTGCGTGTGGCTCTCGCCACGGCGCATGTGCCTCTGTCGGAAGTGTCACAGGCAATAACAAAGGAACTGATAATTGAGAAGCTGGAGATCTTCAACCGGTCGCTCCGAAGAGATTTCGGCGTGAATAATCCGCGTATTGCAGTTCTTTCGGTCAATCCCCATGCCGGAGACCACGGTGTGATCGGAACCGAGGATGACGGAGTGGTGGCACCTGCTGTCGACGATGCGCGCCAGGCCGGTATCCAGGCTTTCGGTCCATATCCATCCGACGGCTTTTTCGGTGCCGGGCACTACAGGAAGTTTGACGGTGTTCTGGCCATGTATCATGACCAGGGGCTCATTCCGTTCAAGACGCTGTCGATGGATGAGGGCGTGAATTTCACGGCGGGTCTGCCCTATGTGCGCACCTCGCCGGATCATGGTACCGGATATGATATCGCCGGACATGGAGAGGCTTCTGAAGAGAGTCTGCGTGCTGCGATTTATACGGCTATTGATATTGTGCGGAACCGCGAACGTTATGATGAGGCTTGCAAGAATCCTCTCGAACGTTCAATGCCTGAGCGCGGCCACCGTCAGCGTGACCGTCAGCAGCAGGACTGACGTCAGCTCTTTAATCTGAACAAAAGTATTTCTGTGGTGCTGTCTGTGACAGGGCGAAAGCCCGATGCGCGCCACGGAGCAAGCCACACAGGCGCGTCATCGGCAACGAGCAGACGCGCCTGTCGTTTTTCCATTGGAGAGGCATGTGCGTCAGTGAGTATATCGCTCACGAGACGTGTTCGTCCTTTCATGCCGTAGGGAGCTATGCGGTCGCCTCGCGACGGTTGTCGCCACGTCCATCGTTGCGGGATTGGCAAAGTTGCGTCCATGGCATAAAAAGGCTTTTTCTCCGATACCATTTTTTTTATGATTTCCAATGGCTTGTCGGTCGTGATCTTTTCGCATGAAAATTCACCTGACAGTTCGGCAAGGGAAAATGGATCGCCCGCTTCTACGGCTATGTCGTTGTGACTTTCTGTCGGTCTGATTGATAGAATGCCACGATGCACTATCGCAGTGTGGGTGGGAGAGCGGAATGTCTTTGCCTCGGTTGACCTGGCTGCGGCATTTATGTCGGCCGCCTGCCCGGTGCTGAATCCGTATTTTCTTGTGATTTCTAAAACTACACGGCGTGGAGATGCGGATATTTCATAGAGTCCTGCGATATCAAATGTATCGGGATCCTTGAGTCGGATCATGTCTATCGAGGCGTTGAGTGCCTGATGCAGAATCCTGTAGTCGTCGGTAAGATTGGATGCAGTTGTGTCAAGCCCTCTCAAAGCGTCGGGAAGATCCGCGACAATTGCCGGAATGATATTGAGGCGCAGTTTGTTGCGCCTGACATCGGGGACAAGGTTGCTGCTGTCTATGATCCATGGAAGCTGCCGGTTGGCGACAAATTGCTCGATGTCGCCGCGCGAGGCTCTGAGTAGCGGCCTGATGAAGCGTCGGTCGGGGTCAAACTCGTCCATGCCGCGAAGACCTCTTGTGCCCGTTCCCCGGAACAGGTTTAGCAATATGGTCTCGCGGTTGTCTTCGCAGTGGTGTCCGAGAGCGAGCCAAGCGGTATATGGCAGCGATGATATCACCTCATTGAACCACCTGTAGCGCAAATCGCGACAGGTCATTTCCAATGATTCTCCGTTGTATGCCGCAATGTCCCGTACATTGTTGAAATCTACAGTCTTTATCGGTATTGAAAGCCTCTCGGCGATTTCATGTGCGATATCTGCATCTCTGTCGCTTTCTTCTCCGCGAAGATGAAAATTGCAGTGCAGAAGCAACAGCGGTCTTCCTGATTGTTCGTCGGCAACAGCCTCAGCAACAGCTGCTGCAAGTGCGACAGAATCAGCCCCGCCACTCAGTGCCACCGCTATGCCGTGGCCGGCAGGTATGCGCGAAATCGCAGATGCGACAAGTTTATGAATATCGGACATTACAGGTGTTGTCGTGGGTGAAAATCAGTGCAAATGTAAGTATTTTTTTGTGAATATTGGAAATGTTGTTATTTTTGCGTGCT
>JAIDKP010000427.1 GCA_029051445.1 Muribaculaceae bacterium
GTACAAGGGCGGGATCCGTTTCCACGCATCGGTCAACCTCTCGATCCTGAAGTTCCTCGGATTTGAACAGACATTTAAAAATGCCCTCACCACGCTTCCCATGGGCGGCGGCAAGGGCGGCAGCGACTTCTCGCCCCGCGGCAAGAGCGACCGTGAGATCATGCGTTTCTGCCAGGCATTCATACTTGAACTCTGGAAGAACCTCGGTCCCGACCGCGACGTACCCGCCGGCGACATAGGCGTAGGCGGCCGCGAGGTCGGCTACATGTACGGCATGTACAAAAAGCTCGCCAACGAGTGCACCGGTACATTCACCGGCAAGGGCTTTGATTTCGGTGGATCGCGTCTGCGTCCGGAGGCAACCGGCTTCGGCGCGCTCTACTTCGTGCAGTGCATGCTCAAGCGCAAAAACATACCCATCGAAGGGAAGACTGTCGCAATCTCAGGCTTCGGCAATGTGGCATGGGGCGCGGCTCTTAAAGCCACCGAGCTTGGTGCAAAGGTCGTGACTATCTCGGGTCCCGACGGCTACATCTATGATCCGGACGGCATTTCGGGCGAGAAGATCGACTACATGCTCGACCTCCGCGCCTCGGGCGAGGATATCGTGGCTCCGTATGCCGAGAAATATCCCAATGCCAAGTTCTTTGCAGGCCAGAAGCCATGGGGACAGAAAGTGGACATAGCACTCCCCTGCGCCACCCAGAACGAGCTTAACGGCGACGATGCCAAGCAACTTGTGAACAACGGCGTGCTCATGGTGGCCGAGGTGTCGAACATGGGCTGCACCCCCGAGGCTATCGACACATGCATCGAAAGCCGCACGACCTATGCTCCCGGCAAGGCTGTGAATGCAGGCGGCGTGGCAACTTCGGGTCTTGAAATGACTCAGGATGCCGAGCACCTCCAGTGGACCAACGAGGAAGTCGATGCCAAACTCCACCAGATCATGGCCTCGATCCACGAGCAGTGCGAGAAGTACGGCCAGGAGCCCGACGGCTATCTCAACTACATGAAGGGCGCCAACATCGCCGGCTTCATGAAGGTCGCCAACGCTATGATGGGTCAGGGTGTAATCTGATCATAAGCAAAACCCCATGAATAAATCAGGCGCGCCGGAGGCAACTCTTGGCGCGCTTTTTCCATGTTTCCCAATGTCGTATTTCAGATATTTTGTAGTTTTACAGTTGATTTATTAAACGACAATGGAACCCCACATACATAAATATAACGGGCGGCCGACAGACGGAAACGACTGCACACGCACAGACGCAGAAGTACAAGTATATGATTTTCTCGATCGGACTGGTGTCAAATACACCACACTGTGCCATCAGGCGGCTTTCACGATGGAGGAATGCGAGAAAGTGCGCGAGGCAATCGGAGCGCCTGTCTTTAAGAATCTCTTTCTCACCAACAAGCAGCAGACACAGTTTTATCTGCTGATGATACCGGCCGACAAACCATTCAAAACCAAATATCTGTCATCGCAGCTCGGATGCGCCCGTCTGTCATTTGCATCGGCTGAGGCAATGATGGATCTTCTTCACATATCTCCGGGAGCAGTCTCACCTATGGGACTGATACACGACAGCGGCCACCGCGTCAGGCTTATCGTAGACCGCGATCTGGCCGGAACGGATGTCTATGCATGTCACCCGTGTGTCAACACCGCCTCAGTAGCGATGTCACTCACCGATCTGCTCGATAAGGTACTTCCCGCCACAGGCCATACGCACACATGGGTGGATCTACCCGCAGAATAACTTTTTATTCCCGCAGAATCCGGTCTATAACCGCTTCGGGATCATTGAACCACTCTACAGTCCATACCCGCCTTATATCCCAGCCAAGAGATGACATGATTTCAGGAACGACGATATCACGATCGACTGCGACAGGCAGTGAGGCGTAATTGCGTCCGTCGACAATTATGCCGCGCATATACCGCGACTTGTCATTGCGGTCTTTAACGGCTATGTCAAGTCTCCACCCACTATTACCGACATTCAGGTCTGTGTCATATCCCCTCGCTCTAATCGCATCAGAGATACTTACCACAACAGCCGAGACCTCACCGTTGCCACTGTCGAGGCGCGACCGATCCATAGCATACGCATAGAAACTGTGTAGCACTCTCACCCCATAAGGCAGCGCCTCATCGTTTGGAATATGGGCAGGACGAAGCGAACTTACTACAACAATCCTTTTGACCGCACAAGCCAACGCTTTGTTCAACAGACGCTCACCATCGCGTCCTGAAATACCGTCAATCCCAAGCGTAACATTTCCATCCGGGTCAGGCGCATATCCAGTCGCAATAATCAAAGTATCACATCGCTCGCTTCCATTCAGGTCACGCAGTCTCTTTATAAACACCCGTACACCTGACTCCTTCACCCGCCGTGAGAGAGCCCCGTCGTTTTTCAGCATTTCATCCCATACGGCGGCAATCAAATCGCATTGCGACGGGCACAGCGCAATCACACCGACCGAACAAACCGCTATGTCGCCTGACATAAATACATCGCGCAACATCGAGACCACAGCATCAGCCTCCACAACATTGGTCTGTGTCTCCGGATCGAAAACTCCTTCCGGATCTGTAAACACTATACTCTGACACTTATCGTCGGCCGACGGGAATGTAGTCAGCCGGCTACCATAGAAAAGCCTGTTGCGGAACGACGCAATACTCTCATGCCCGACTTCCGACATGTATCCGAGATCATATTTCGGCAATCCGGATTCTATCACACGATTAAAAACCGAATCAGACACGTCGCAACGACTGTCGCCAACGACAACAATACTGCCGGCCGCTCCTGCCACACAAGAGAGCTTTTCATCTGTCATGCCGCCGCCACACACAACCACCGCCAAATCATATCCCGCAACATTCTCAACCGATGTCGTTACCGACAGATTTTTAAGTCCTTTCCTGTTCAGCTCGTCGCGCCAGGAGGCAACAATATTGTCAAGCTCGTTGCCGCAGGCTGTCAAATTCCTGATGCAGGCTGCATGATCAAACGTGCGCAGGCACTCGCTTGCACTGACAGTGTTCTTAGCGCGAGCCAGATAATATCCTTTCAGAAAGGCATCGGCCGTAGCTTTGCCGCTATGTCCTTCAAGATAAAAATCAAGGACTTCGAGAGCACCGAGCCTGTTGAGTTGTGCGACTTCACCTGCAAACTCCGCCCAGTCGACAAAAAGTTCCCTCGACCTGTACCAGCGGTCTATGGCCGCAGCGATCGTGTCGATATCACACAGCAATTTCTCATCAAGCACCACAAGGCGTCTAAACGTATTCCACTGTTCAATCCCCTCGAGATAATGCATGGCGTCGCGGTGATAGATCCACTTGTTGAGGATACTCCGCTCCCTTCGGCGACTTCGCTTTAAGAATCGTGGAAACTCCTCGAGAAATGCCTCTATGCGCTCCTGGCCACGGCTCGTCTTCACTCTCGGATATATTCCGACCAACGGAAACCGCGACGGATGTCGTCCGAGACTCTTTTCAATATCATCGAACGATCGCAATATTTCAGCGACCTCGCCGGCCTCATCGGCATCCATGTTCCGAGCCAGCGCTCTATCGACATCATATGCCGCACCACCGATCTGATAATACTTTTCAATCACATCGTACAGCGACAGCCCGTCGGAAGCGGCACCGTGCATCGCCTCATGCATTGCCGTCAGACGATCAAAATCACCATCATCAGACTCTCTATGGCTACCGATTGCTCCGAGACATTCCATAAGCTCACCGGCTGCCATGTCGTCACCAACGACACAAAGCACTCTGCGATCCTTACACAATGCATTGGCAATGAGACTTGCCATAGTGCGTGTGCGTCCCGCACCGACCGGAGCATCAATCACAACCGAGCATCCGCTGTCTGCCGCCGCCAAAGCCGCAATCTGCGTCGAATCATGGCGATAGAGCATTGCAGGCTCACCTGCATCAGACACGCTTCCGGCATTTTTTTTCAGTATTCCGAAAACATCGGCATCGCCTCTCCGAGCTACGCCATCTTCATTTTCGGTACTTTCCGGCCTGTCTGTCGGAACCATAGTCCTGATTCCCGCGCTTCGTGCCGCTTCTATATCTATAAGATAACGAGGGTCTTCATCAAGCAACAATTTACATGCAGAATAGCTGGCATCGGCAAACTCCTTACCGGTCGCGACACCTGCCGGATCAACCAGAACAAGCACCGGGTGATCAGAGGATATCAGCTCATATATTTTCTCGGCAGAGCCGGTCACCGCAGCATCGACGCCCGGAGCTCCGGCAACCCATGCCCCTACGATCACACTCGCATTGAAATATATAAGACACGATCTTACGCCTCCGCGTTCAAGACAAGAGCACAACA
>JAIDKP010000428.1 GCA_029051445.1 Muribaculaceae bacterium
GTTCCTCCCTGACAGTCATAGATCAGTCCTCGCTGTAGTGACGAAGCACACGGCGGTAGGAGTTGAATATCTTTGACTTGGATACAAACCCCACATAGTGCCCGTTTTCATCGACCACCGGCAGGTTCCATGCCCCGGTGTCGTCAAACGTCTTCATCACCTTGTCCATTGTCATGCCTATCACGATCTTGGCCGGAGGCATCGACATAAACCGCCTGACATATAACTTCTTGTAGAGATGCGGGCGGAACATGATATTCCGTATTTCATCCAGAAGGACAACACCGACAAGCTTTTTATCGTCACCGATGACAGGAAATAGATTACGTGAGCTGTGCGATATAGCCTGCACCATCTCGCCAAGATTCATCTCAGGATTGACCGACTGGAAATCCGTCTCGATCACACTGTCCATTTTCAGCAGCGTCAGCACCGCCTTGTCCTTGTGGTGAGTCAGCAGTTCGCCACGCTGTGCCAGACGCATTGTATAGATGCTGTAAGGCTCAAAAAGCTTTATAGTGCCATAAGCGATTGTCGAAACGATCAGCAGCGGAAGAAACAGCTCATAGCCACCGGTCATTTCAGCCGTGAGGAAGATCGCCATTAGCGGCGCATGCATCACGGCCGACATCACACCGGCCATACCCATCAAAGCGAAATTCTTTATCGACAGATCTATGTCAAAACCGAGATGATTGCATAGATAGGCAAAGAAAAAACCCGACATGCAACCCAGATAAAGCGACGGAGCAAATGTGCCGCCGACACCACCGGCACCGGTGGTCGACGATGTGGCAAAACCCTTGGCAAGTATAACCATACCGATAAACCCGAGAATCATCCACGGAGATTCGCGGTCGCTGTAAAAGATACTGCCGTCGACAATCGAGCTTGGATCTCCACCGAGCAGATGGTTTATTGCCGTATAGCCCTCGCCATAAAGCGGCGGCAGAAGGAATACCAGACCGGCAAGCACCACACCGCCAAACAGCGTCTTCTTCCACTGGAGAATAAGTTTATGCTTAAAAAAATTCTCCATCATGTTCATGACCCGCGTGAAATAAAGAGAAACAAGCCCGCAGAATATACCGAGGAAAATCACATAAGGTATACGCGTTGTCATGAATGACTCGCTTTGAACGAAAAAGAACTCCACATCAAAACCGGTGAACACATATGCAACCGTAGCACCGGAAATCGAGGCGATAAGCAGAGGCATGACAGAGACAGTAGTCAGATCTATCATAAGAACCTCAAGCGTGAAAAGCATTCCTGCGATAGGAGCCTTGAAAATACCCGCGATACCGGCGGCGGCACCGCAGCCCACAAGGATCATAAGAATTCGTGGAGAAAGCCTGAACAACTGGCCGAGATTGGATCCGATAGCCGCGCCGGTAAAAACAATTGGCCCCTCGGCTCCGACCGATCCGCCGAAACCTATAGTCACCGAACTCGCAAGCAGCGACGTGTACATGTTGTGGGGTTTCAACCGGCTCTTGTTCTGGGAGATCGAGTAAAGCACGCGCGTGACACCGTGAGAAATATTGTGCTTTACAATATATCTCACATAAAGCATGGTCAGGAGTATGCCGATAGCCGGAAAAAGCAGATAAAGATAATTGCCGCTGTTGATTGCGATATGGCTGCTCAAGGCGGTTGATATCGTGTGAATAAGCCACTTCAGTATCAAAGCGGCAAAACCGCAGGTTATACCCACGACAAGAGCGAGAACCATGACGAACGTCCGCTCCGATATATGCTTTTCACGCCAAATGAGCACCGACATCATGAAATCATGGAAACCGTTGCCTTTTTGCGTCTTACTGTCAATTGTCTCCTCTGCCATCCCTTGTCAGTTCTCTGTTATTCTACGATCGCAGTATCTTTATCAGTCCTCCGGATCCGAGTTTTATTACTGTCGAAGCCTTGCCGGCGCAATTGTCCGCACGCCGATAACCGGCCACATAATCGGCCGCATCTATTATTTCCTTGCCTATATCAGCAAAAACACGGGGAGATATCTGCCCGCTGACATTGGCCGAAGTCGACACAATCGGTTTGCGCAGACGGCGGCACAGCTCACGTGAATAAAACTCCCCTGTGACCCTGATGCCTATGCTGCCGTCCTCGCCCATCAGATTATGAGCGACATTCTTTCCCTTGTCATACACGATTGTCAGTGGATCGACAGCAGCCTCCATCAGTTCCCACGCCACTTCCGGAACCTCCTCTACATATCGCTCCACCCACACATCGTCGGGTACCAGCGTTATCAGAGCCTTATGATCGGCCCGGCGTTTTATCTCATATATTCTGGCTACAGCCTCAGCATTTGTGGCATCGCAGCCAAGCCCCCATATTGTATCTGTAGGATAAAGAATGATCCCCCCTTCACGCATGACCCGGCAGGCTCGCTCGATGTCAGCGATTATATCTTTGCGTTCATCTGCTGTCATCGGTTCATACGTTTCAGAAGATTATACGAAGGCAGAACACCCAGCTCGCCCGCCTTCGACAGATCGGCGACTCCGGCCTCGCGGTTTCCGAGTTTCATATAGGCGTATCCGCGGTTATAATATGCCTCCCCGAAATCGGGCTTGAGCTCTATGGCCTTAGAGTAAGCGCTCACGGCCGAGGTAAGATCATCCTCTTCAAGCAGCACATTTCCCTTGTCATAATAGGCAAACGACATATTTGGCGACAGCTCTGTGGTTTTGTCGAAATCGGCAATTATACCGTGCAGCTTGGCACGACGCATGTCAGGAGTCATGACAGCGGCATTCTCACCCTTCTTGGCATGGTTGCCGCCGACATTACGCTCCGTACCGTTTGACTCGGCCTTGAGCATCTGATAATTCGCAAGAGCACGCATCAGATATGCAAGCGACCAGTCGGGAGTAAGAGCGATTGCACGTGTGAAATCCTCTATGGCCGGCTCATAATCACGCAAAGTCATGAAATCCATTCCACGGCCAAAATACTCGACAGCACGCGGCTGATGAGTGGCAAGATAGGAATTATAATATTCTATCGACTGAAAATGACGCTGCACGAGCCCCTCGTCCTCTATCGTCGGAACACGGCTGGTTACGATGACCGCATTTCTAAGTATGCGCGACGAATTGATGTCATCGACCTCCTTGATATAGAATCCGGTCTCTTGTAGTTCCGTGGGAGAGCCATAGTACGACAGCACCACCATAGGCTCCATCTCGATGGTGATATTGCGGTCCTGAACCTTGCCGCGTATATTCTTATTATTATACTCCCCTTCCAGATCTGTACTGTTTTCTACTGTCAGAAGCGACATGAAACGATCGGCCACCATCTGCGAAGTATACTCCTCCACAGTCGTCTCATCATCGCCTCCCGGATCGGCATTCACGTCTCCCACTGCAGTGGAAGCGTTATTGCCCGATGTCACACCTGCCGATACCTCCTTTTTCTTTTTCAAAGCAGCCTGAGCGGCCTTTGTCAGCTCGACAGCCTTGTTATAATCCCTCTCCGCATCACGAAGATGCCCGCCTCGCTCGCTGTTCACCTGAAAACGTGCATAGTATGCACCGGCAAAATCAGGGAACTGGGCGATGACGCGGTCAATATCCGACAAGGCAAGATCCCACTGATGAGTCTCGCGATACAGCATCGCGCGGTTATAAAGCGCACGGGCATCATCCCTGTCAAGCTGGAGCACCCTTGTGAAATCCTGTATCGCCTTGTCATTGTCCGATACTTCCGCACGCAGGATACCGCGGTTGAACCAGCCAACCGGATTCAGCGGATCAAGACCGACGGCATAATCATAATCTGCCATCGCTCCGAAATAATCATCAAGCTTATATCGCAGGAATGCGCGGTTGATAAAATATCCCGCAAAATGAGGCTGGAGTTTTATCGCCTCATTCATGTCGGCAAGAGCCGAGGCATAATCCTCCTTGCTGTTTATTGAAATATCAGCACGCATCACGTATGCGTTGACCGCGTTGCGGTTTATTTCCAGAGCCTTGTCAAGATCAGCCTTGGCGGCAATAGTGTCGCCTGTAGTCAGATTGAGGCGTGCACGCCCCATATACGCTCCGTCGAAACCGGGATACACCTTCATCAGACGATCGAAACTCTCCCGGGCACCGTCATAGTCGCCGGCATCTTCCTGAGCAAGAGCCTTGTTGAAGAGAATCCCCCTGTTGTCAGGAAGCTGAGTCAGAGCATGATTATAATCCTCGATAGCCTCAGCCGACTTACCCTGATTTTGTCGGGCGACACCCCTGACCTCCCACGCGTCCGTGATATACGGGTTGCGCTCGATCGCGAGAGTCGCGTCGGCCTCGGCACCTTGATAATCCTCAAGATTCAGCTTGGCGATTGACCTGAAGAAATATGGCTG
>JAIDKP010000429.1 GCA_029051445.1 Muribaculaceae bacterium
CTCAACGGAGCTGCCTATGCGGTAAGCACCGGAGCCGAGCACGATTATATTGTTGCGGGCGTTGAGATCATAGGGAATGGCATTCTCTGTCGCACCGTAGGTGACATAAAGATAGTTGGTCAGTTCAGGATACTCCGATGCGACTGTCTTGATACGGCAGATGCGCGGAGTGACATCAAGCTCCTTGCGACGGTTGCGCACACGCAGCACATCCTCTTCCATGTTGCCGACTGGATTCTCGACAAGACGCGAGATCTGGAAATCGGAGAAACCGAGACGCTTGGCCTCGAGAAGAGTCTCGCGGTCAAGATCCTCCACACTGCCGCCACGCTTGCGGAGCATGTCGGCAAACTTCACGATATTGTTCAGACGGTCTATAAACCAGATATCGATCTTAGTGAGTTCCGAAACCTTCTCCGGCGTATATCCTTCTTCAAGAGCCTGAGCGATAGCAAAGATACGGGTATCGGTGGGATGCGTCAGCGCATACTCCAGATCATCGACATGAAGATCGGAATTACCCACAAAACCGTGCATGCCCTGACCGATCATGCGGAGACCCTTCTGAATGATCTCCTCAAAAGACTTGCCGATCGACATGATCTCGCCAACCGACTTCATCGACGAACCGATCTCGCGGTCCACACCGACAAACTTCGAGAGGTCCCAGCGCGGAATCTTGACGATCATGTAATCAACCTCGGGAGCCTTGGCGGCAGAGTAAGGCGTTCCGGGCTCACCGATCTGGTCGAGAGTATAACCGAGAGCGAGCTTGGCTGCCACAAAAGCCAGAGGATAACCCGAAGCTTTCGACGCAAGAGCCGAAGAGCGGCTGAGACGGGCATTGATCTCGATGATACGGTAGTCATTGGTCTCGGCATTGAAAGCATACTGGATGTTGCACTCGCCGACGATGCCGATATGACGCACCACTCTTGTAGCAATATCCTCGAGCATCTTTATCTGCTCCGGTTTCAGCGAGACGATAGGAGCGACAACAATGCTTTCGCCGGTGTGGATGCCCAGAGGATCGAAGTTCTCCATCGGCACTACAGTGAAACAAAGATCCGATCCGTCGCGTATTACCTCGAACTCGATCTCCTTCCAGCCCTTGAGCGACTCCTCGACAAGAATCTGCCGGGAATATGCAAGAGCACTCTCGCAATGCTTCACAAACTCCTCGTCATTTGTGCAGATTCCGGAACCAAGACCACCGAGAGCATATCCCGAACGCACCATCACCGGATATCCGATACGGTGTGCCACCTCAATTGCGTCTTCGATATTCTCGACCGCCTGCGAGACCGGAGTCTTGACCTCGATCTCATCAAGTTTCTTCACAAACAGATCACGATCCTCAGTTATCATGATCGCGTCGACCGATGTGCCGAGAACCTTGACACCATATTTATCAAGAGTTCCGTCAAGATAGAGCTGAGTACCACAGTTAAGAGCGGTCTGACCTCCGAACGCCAGAAGTATGCCGTCCGGCTTTTCTTTCTTGATAACCTCCTCGACAAAATGAGGGGTTATAGGGAGGAAATACACACGGTCTGCAACGCCTTCCGATGTCTGGATTGTAGCGATGTTCGGGTTGATGAGCACCGATTCGATACCCTCCTCGCGCAAAGCCTTAAGTGCCTGTGAACCGGAATAGTCAAACTCTCCGGCCTGACCGATCTTAAGAGCTCCTGAGCCGAGCAATAGTACTTTTTTCATCGTTTTATAGATCTGTTCAAATAAATGTGTGGTAATACGTAGTCTTGTGGAAAGATGCACAAATTTACAAATTTGCAGCAATTTTTCCCATATCAGGAATGCCTAAATATACCGTCTGACCACAAATAATCACAAGAGACACTGTCAATCCTTCTTTTCAAGCTGGTGAGCTCCATAATTGAATCCGGCAAGACGCAGATACTCCGTCTCCTTGATGACACGCCGGAGAAAATCACCGTAATCCTTCTCACGTTCATGACTCCAGCCCTGTTCAGCGATACCGAGCAGACGGGGAAGAGCAAGATATTCCATATCCTCATAGCGGTCGACTTGTTCGGTCCAGAAAGTCCCCTGAACACCGATACAATTGCTGTAGTCTGGCGGCAGAACCTCTATAGTTGTCCTTAGAGCGCCGTCCTTCATTGCCCCGATCGTGTCATGCCCCTTATATGAGCGATTGATATAATATCCGCCGTTAAACGGTGTGTACACAAACTTCAGACCGGCCTCCTGCGACTCCTTTTCACCACCGATCCAGCAGAATATCACCGGATCGATCGCTTTGATCATATCCATGTCGACATTTCCCTCGCTCACAAGCTCGTTCCAACCCATCACCTTGCGCCCATGACGCTCCCGGGCATAATCGGCGATCTCCTTTGTAAACCAGCTCTGTAGCGCACGCGCATCCTTCATTCCGAGCCGTTCCATCATGGCCTTGCATGAGTCGGAGTGTTCCCATGCCAGCGTAGGGCACTCGTCGCCACCGATATGGATATACTCATATGGGAAAAATTCTGCAAGGACATCTACAACATCCTTCGCAAACTGAATCGCCTTTGGATTGCTCACATCCAGCACATCGCGGCTGACTCCCCCCTTGTTCCATATCTCGTGGCTGAAATCTTCATGAACAGCTATCTTCTCGCTGCGCGGATCTGTCGAAAACTCCGGATAGGCATTGATCGCCGCAACCATGTGCCCGGGCATATCCACCTCAGGTATTACTTCAATATGCCGCTCACCGGCATACTCCACGATATCGCGGATATCATCGGCCGTATAGGCATATGGACCGTAAACCACATCTTCCCCGGCACGCCACTGTCGCTGAGCAGTGAAATCACTCAGCAGAATATTTTTGTTTGTGGCACCCTTTCCCGTCAGTTCCGGATACTTGGCGACCGGAAGCCTCCACCCCTGGTCATCGGTCAGATGCCAGTGAAATCGGTTCAGCTTGTATACCGCCATTAGATCAAGCATCTTCTTGATTTCCTGAACATCAAAGAAATGACGGCTTACGTCAAGCATAAAACCGCGGTATTCATAGCGCGGTTCATCCACAATCTCGCCGAGCGGAAGAGTGTATATCTCTGATTCGGCACGCGTCCCGGCCGACACGTTGGCAGGAAGCAGCTGTTTAAGCGTCTGGAATGCATAAAACGCTCCCGCCGGAGTCGAAGAAGAAACCTTTATTCCCTTTTTGCCGATAGCGAGGCGATATCCCTCGGCGGGAACAACACCATCATAATCCAGACTTACCAGCCC
>JAIDKP010000043.1 GCA_029051445.1 Muribaculaceae bacterium
GTATTGCTTTTTGCAGTGTTCCGCAATCAGGTGAGGCGGCGGTTGCTGACAATAGAGTCAAAGTTCATGAGCAACCTCAATGAACGCGAACTGCGCCGCACGGGAAAAAACTTCAATCTTGTCAGCGATCTGCATCAGGCTGTGGTGCATGTGGGCTCCGGTAGCCCCTATCTGGGTATGCAACTGAAGGATACTGATCTGCATTCAAAATTCGGTGTAAATATACTCAACATACAGAGAGGTGGGGAGTTCATACCGGTTCCGTCGGGCGATACACGCATTTTTCCCGGAGATGTTGTAGGTGTTGTCGGCACAGACTCTCAGATTGAAAGCATTTTGCCTCGCCTTGAGTGCGATCGTACGGATACGCCGGTCGACATGTCGGCGGCTTCCGATTTTGATGTCATTGCTCTCAAGGTTACCGGCGTCTCGCCTATACTCGGGCAAACAGTGGCTCAGATCGATGTGCGTCGTAAATATATGTCGTTTATTCTTGCCATACAGCGTGGTGACGAATATATCACCGATGTTGTCAATATACCGTTTTGCGACGGAGATATAATCTGGGTCGCAGGAAATAAGAAATACTACAAAAAACTTGTCATGCCATGAGCAGGAAAAAACCACTCCCGCTGCTACAGGATATTGAAATCACGGGTGTTGCCGCAGAGGGCAACTCAATCGCCAGGATCGACGGACGTGTCGTGTTTATTCCATATGGTGCACCGGGCGATGTCGCCGACGTGCAGCTGACGCGCAAAAAGAACTCATATGCCGAGGGGCGTATTACGGAGATAAAGCGGCCGTCGGAGCTGCGCATTGAGCCGAAATGCGGCCATTTTGGTGTGTGCGGCGGCTGCAAGTGGCAGCATTTGCCTTATGACTATCAGCTGAAATTCAAGCAGCAGCAGGTCGAGGACGCTCTTACGCGCATCGCCAAGGTCGAGCTGCCCGCGATCTCCACGATCATGGGGTCGGAGCGCACGTGGGAGTACCGTAACAAGATGGAGTACACGTTCTCCAACAAGAAGTGGCTGACATTTGATCAGATGCGCAGTGGCGAGGAGTTCCCTGATCGTGATGCGGCCGGATTCCATATACCGGGGTCATTTGACAAAGTGCTCGACATTGAGTGCTGTCATCTCCAGGATGACCTTGGAAACCGCATACGCCTTTTCATAAGGAATCTCGGCAAGAAACACGGCTGGGAATTTTATGATCTGAAGCAACAGCACGGCTTCCTGCGCACACTGATGATGCGTATTCTCGATACCGGACAGGTGATGGTGGTGATGTCGGTGGGTGAGGATGACAAAGATAAAATCAGAGTCCTCATGGAGGCTGTGGCAGCCGAGTTCCCGGAAATTACCTCGCTCAACTATGTGGTCAATCTCAAGGTCAACGACACGATAACCGATCAGAATATCATCTGTTGGGAAGGATCGAAACCCTATGTCGAGGAGGAGATGGAGGGACTTCGATTCCGCATCGGCCCCAAGTCGTTCTACCAGACCAACTCACGCCAGGCCTACAGGCTCTACAGTGCCGTGCGCGATCTCGCGGAACTTGATGGAAACCAGCTTGTCTATGACCTCTATACCGGCACCGGCACTATAGCCAATTTTGTGGCCCGCAAAGCCCGGCAGGTGGTGGGTATAGAGTATGTGCCCGAGGCGATAGAGGATGCAAAGCTCAACTCAGAGGTCAACGGTATCAACAACACTGTCTTTTATGCCGGCGACATGAAGGATGTGCTGAATGCCGAGTTCATAGAGCGTCACGGTGTGCCCGACGTGATGATCGTGGATCCGCCACGTGCCGGTATGCACGCCGATGTGGTGGCGACGATACTTGCAGCCGCACCGCGCCGCATCGTCTACGTGAGCTGCAACCCGGCGACACAGGCGCGCGATATCGCCATGCTCGACGGGGCTTACCGTGTCACGGCAGTGCAGCCGGTAGATATGTTCCCCCACACACACCATGTGGAGAATATCGCGGTGCTCGAATTGCGCGACAAGTAAAACGTAAAAGCTAAGCCTGATGGGCGCGCTCCGGTGCGTCTCTGCCGTCCACTGCCGTCAAGGCGGTTGTGTTGGGTCGGAGACAAGCTGTGGTGCGCCCCTGATGTATATATACAGATCACCGTTTTTTGCAAATGAGGGTCTCTGCGGACAAGAAAAGTTAAATAGCCGTGGGATACGAACCCTTGGCTCTATTGGGGTGTTTCATTTCTGAAATATGTGCAGGACGCTATGAAAGGCGTGCCGGTATAAGAAAGACATTCTGTTAACCTTTGATAAATATATGGTGATGAAATACACTCAACCCGAACTTCCTTACAAACGCGAGGCTCTTGAGCCTGTCATCAGCCGTGAGACTGTCGATTATCATTACGGCAAGCATGAGAAGACCTATATCGACAACCTCAATAATCTTATAGAGGGTACCGAATGGGCGGATATGGCTTTGGAGGATATTATACGCAAAGCTACAGGACCGCTGTTCAACAATGCTTCACAGGCGTGGAATCATATCCTTTACTTCTTTTCTTTTTCTCCTGACGGCGGAGGTGAGCCTGACGGTGATCTCGGCGAAGCCATAAAGAAGCAGTTTGGAAGCTTCGATGAGTTCAAGAAACAGTTTGAGGATGCCGGAGCCAAGCTTTTCGGCTCTGGATGGGTATGGCTGTCGCGTGATGATAACGGCACATTGTTTATATCTCAGGGCAGCAACGCCGATAATCCTCTTACCAAAGGGCTGACTCCTATTCTCACCTTTGATGTCTGGGAGCATGCCTATTATCTCGATTATCAGAACCGCAGAGCCGAGTATCTGAAAAAGCTATGGGATATTGTCGACTGGGACATCGTCGATTCCCGATATTGAAAGCATCCCGTTTGTTAAAAATAAATTGTCACCCGAATTAGTGAAGTTGTAAGCATTAATTGTAAGCATAATGTGATGAATGGAGAGAGGGGTACTCGTGAGAGCCCCCCTTTTTCTGCGTCTATTGATATGCATCGACGGCTTCGATTTCGTATGTGTCGGGTGGAAGTACTTTTGTACGTGCGCTTCTGAAGCGTGAGGTCTCTGCCGCGTCGATGTATTGGTCAATTGTCAGGCTATGTGTCTGCAATGATTTCATATCGACATCTGAAATGACAACCGGATGTATGTCGGCTGAAATGATCTGCGGTGTTGCACGGTAAAGCCGCGAAAGGTATTGCTCGGCTTCACGGAGCGACGCAAATCCGTGTATGGCAAGTATCGCTGTCTCATTGATCGTCATTGACCTGAGACCGAAGTCACGCACGGCATATGTGTTGAAGTTGTAGCGTGCCACCTCATAGAGAAGCGCGTTGGAGCTTACGGAGTCGCTGTCGAATGCAAGCAGCAGCGTGTGGGGCGTGTCGGGGTCCAGTTTGAAAACCGTGTCGGACTTTATTGGGGCCGGGCTGTACTCGCATTGAGCCGATGCTTTGTCATGGAGTTGTATCTGCCGTATCATCGGACGAACATTCTCACTGCTGCCCGCTCCCGGCCGCCTTCCGGCTTCCATCTGACTGAGCATCTCTTCTGCAAGTTTTGTGATCGGTCTGTCATTACCGTTTGCCGCAATTTTTTCCATCTCGTCTCTGAAGCGTGCCTCATTGCCTTCCGAACCATGCGCAAGAGCGTTCAGGAAACTGAGCTTCAGGAGTATCTCCGGCGAGATGTTTTTGTCGGCAGAGTCATGCAGCTCGTGCACTGTGGCATTGTCATTGTCAAGATATGCGGCATATGCTCGGCTGTAGAGTGAGTCCTGTGACATCAGACTCATTTTTTTGCGTTCGAGGTAACCTGGTCGGGCCATGTCGGCGGCAAGTTCGGTGTCAGGAAAGTCGGTCAGTATTATCTGTCGCATTTTTTCGGCATTTTCCCGGTCGTTTTTTCGGGCATATATAAGATACAGACCTTCGGCGACCTCAAATTTATTTACAGTCTCCGGATATCTGCGCAGAAGCTCGTTCCAGATGCGCTCTGTCGCCATGTAGTCATCGAGCCGGTCGCGCAGAATAAGACCCAAATGGAAAAGGCTCTCTGCCACAATGCTCTCTGCCTGCCTTATCTTTTCCGGTGTATCGGGGATTGAAGCGAGATAGTATTTGGGTGAAGCGGGCTGACGTCTTTCTGTTGCGAGAGTGCTGATTGGGTTTTCATGCATGGACCCGGCATCCGGCTGTGATTGTCGTTCTTTACTGTTGTTCCGCCAGTCATCGGTGAGCAGGCGGTCGCCCCAGATCTTTCGGAATTGGTCACGTCCGGCGGCAACGAGTGCCGGGTTGTAGAAATACCATGTGTGTTCCGGGCTTTTTCTGGCAGATGCAGCTGTAGGCGTTATACGGTGCTGTGGGCTTGACACGTTCGGCCGGTATTCATTGGCAAGCCGTCGGGAAATCTCAATCTGTTTGTCGCGGCTCAATCCTGAAAGATGGAGAAGTGAATCCCGGAGGCGGATGTTTTCAGCATAGATTCCCGCTTCGTCAAGCGCGAGCGTTTTTCGGGTGATGTTTTCTATGTCGGGAAAGTCTGATGGAAGTACAGGGAGAGCCGCATTGTAGCAGTCACGTGCCATATCATATATGCCGCGGTCGTAAAGCAGCGCCCCTAATGCCAGTCGGGCTTGTGCCTGATCATATCCATGTCTGACGCTTTTTTCTATTGCAAGGCTATAGGATTTCATCGCCGGGACAGTATCTTTTTTGGCGAGATATAGATTTCCTTTAGCATAATAAATCTGGTCGAGGTATGCGGCATTGGAGCTGTAGTGTGTCAGTTTTTCAAGAGATCTGATTTCTTTGTCGGTCTCTGCTGCCGGTGTGACCGCGCTCATGGCCATCCGGGCGTTGAACCGTATGGCGTAGTCGGTTGTCAGGCTATTCTCTATGTTCCTGAATACCCGATAGGCTTCTCTGTCGTTTCCGTTGCGCTGAAGTGCCTGGCCAAGCAGAAAGCGGAGCCTTGTTTTCTGTTTGCCATGACTTAGGCCGATGAGTTCGGTCAGGGCTTCAGATGCAGCCGCATATTTATTTCTGCGTAGCATCAGAGATGCAGCCGCATATAGGTATATCCGTCGGAGTTCTTTCTGTTCAAGCATTTCATGCGGTACTTTTGCAAGTATTGTCTCCGCTTCATAGAGCCTGTTGAGAGCACAACAGCAAAGAGCCTCCCAGGCATGTGCTTCGGCGACAACTTCAGGCATCCATCTGAAATGTCGTGAGATATATAGGAATGTGTCAGCTGCGTCAGAGAAGTCTCCGTTCATGTACTGCGCGCGCCCCAACATCAGCCATGAGTTGTGGAGAAACGGATTATATTCCGATCGTCTTTTCCACTCGCGTTGTGCGGGAGTCGCCGATGGTCCGGCCGGCCGTCTTTTTATAGACCTGAGCTGTATTGCTTTCTGTGCTTTTTCAATCGAGCGTGTAAAATCGCCTGTAGGCTGGCTGGCACCGTCGACTCCGCGCGCTTCGGCAGGATGAACAAACAAAATACGGGAGAAATCATCGCGATAGTCGCGCTCCATGTCCTCAAGCGTCTCGCGGTAGTGCTTGTCGCCATTGTAGTGGATGTTGTAGCGTGTGATGAATGCCTGATAGTTGCGCGTCGCAGCCGTATTGCGTGTCGGCGTGCATCCGTAGCATAAAAGGAGTGCTGCAGCGATCACAATAATAGCCGGCCATTTCATCATATAACCGTAAACGCATTTTTGCCGCGCATTATTGTTCAATGACAGCCAAGAGTCTCTCTATCGGGAAAACGATATCAGCTCTGTAGTTCTTCGCGCAGGAATGGTGCGGTAGGGGAGTCGCCTTCGGCGACTTTCTCCGGAGTGCCTGTCGCCACGATATATCCTCCTTCGCGTCCTCCGCCGGGGCCCATGTCGATTACATAGTCGGCTTGCTTGACGACATCAAGGTTATGCTCGATGACAACTACGGTGTTTCCCTTGTCGACAAGGCGGTTAAGCACAGTCATGAGCACGTTTATATCCTCGAAGTGCAGTCCGGTTGTCGGTTCGTCAAGAATGAAGAGTGTTTTGCCGGTGTCGCGCCGTGCCAGTTCGGTGGCAAGTTTCACGCGTTGGTTCTCGCCGCCCGAAAGTGTCGACGAAGGCTGTCCGAGTTTTATGTATCCGAGGCCGATTTCCTTGAGTATCTTTATCTTGTTGAGTATTGGAGGGATATTTTCAAAGAAATCCACAGCCTGATTGATTGTCATGTCAAGTACATCGGCAATTGACTTGCCTTTGTAGCGCACCTCGAGAGTCTCGCGGTTGTAGCGTTTGCCGCCGCATTCTTCACAGGGCACAAGCACATCGGGCATGAAGTTCATCTCGATTGTGCGGTATCCATTGCCTTTGCACACTTCGCAGCGTCCGCCGGCGACGTTAAAAGAGAATCTTCCCGGCTTATAGCCTCTTATCTTGGCTTCCGGCATTCCGACAAAAAGGTTTCTTATGTCGGTGAACACGCCGGTATAGGTGGCAGGATTTGAACGTGGCGATCGTCCGAGCGGCGACTGGTCGACGCTCACCACTTTGTCGATATTGTCGATTCCCTCGATGCTCCTGTAGGGGAGCGGCTGCTCGAGCGAGCGGTAGAAGTGTTGCGAGAGCAGGGGAAGCAGGGTGCCGTTTATGAGCGATGATTTTCCGCTGCCGGAGACACCTGCGACACACACAAGACGCCCGAGCGGCAGTGTCAGGTCTACATTATGCAGATTGTTGCCGCTACAGCCTTTTAGACTAAGTGTCTTGCCGTTGCCTTTGCGTCGTTTTGCAGGCACGGCAATGCTTTTCTCGCCAGAAAGGTATTTGGCTGTCAGTGTGCCTGATTTCATCATTTCTGCCGGAGTGCCCTGAAATACCACTTCACCCCCTTTTCGTCCGGCATTCGGCCCTATATCCACAATGTAGTCGGCTTCCTCCATCATCTCTTTGTCGTGCTCAACTACGATGACCGAGTTGCCGCTGTCGCGAAGTTGCTTGAGCGATTTTATCAGTCGGCGGTTGTCGCTCTGATGCAGTCCGATGCTTGGCTCGTCGAGAATATAAAGCACGTTGACGAGTTCCGAGCCCATCTGTGTTGCGAGTCGTATGCGCTGGCTTTCCCCGCCTGACAGAGATGATGACACCCGGTTGAGCGACAGATAGTGGAGTCCTACCTCTATCAGAAAATTCAGCCTTGAGCGTATTTCCTTGAGTATTTCCTGTGCGGCAGCCTGCTCCTTGAACGCCATACCGTCGGCAGCCGTTTCTGTCCATTTGAGAAGGTCGGAGATATCCATTCGGGCAAGATCGGCGATGTTCTTGTCGCCGATGAAGAAATGGAGAGCCTGACGGTTAAGGCGGTTGCCTTGACATTCAGGGCATGTGGCGGTAGTGAAATAGCGGTCGCTCCATTTTTTTGCTCCGTCGCCTGCGTTGTCGGCCTGCTGCATCTCGATGTATTTCATGATTCCCTCATAGGAGAGGAAATAGCTTGAGAGTGAGAGCGAGCTGTTGCTTATGTTCAGGCGTTCGTCGGTGCCGTTGAGTATGTCGTTAAGTGCCTCCTTAGGAAGCTCTGCTATTGGTGTCTTGATAGTGGCTCCATGCATTTCGCATATTGCCTCGATCTGCATGAAGATCACAGATCCGTTGGGCTTTCCGAGCGGTGCGATGCCGCCGCGCGCTATCGACATCAACGGGTCGGGTATCACCTTCTCCATGTCGATCACGTTGACCACTCCGAGTCCTTTGCAGTGAGGGCATGCGCCCTGCGGCGAGTTGAACGAGAAATTGTGTGGCGACGGTTCGGGATAGGATATTCCTGTCTCCGGGTCCATGAGGCTCTGGCTGTAATAGCTTACGCTGTCTTCATCGACATCATAGATTGCAAGTTCCTTGTCGCCCTGACGCAATGCGACGGATATCGAGTCTCGCAACCTGTCGGCATCTTTGTCGGCTACACGCAGTTTGTCGATAACGACTTCAATGTTGTGTGTCTTGTAGCGGTCGACCTTCATGCCAGGGATTATTTCCTTGAGGTGACCGTCGACTCTGACATTGAGATACCCTTTTTTCTGTAGGTTCTCAAAGAGATCCTTATAATGGCCTTTGCGGTTTTTTACGAGTGGAGCCAGTATGTAGACGCGTCGTCCGCTGTATTTCTCGAGAAGAAGATTCAGGATCATCTCCTCGGTGTATTTCATCATCTTGTGCCCGGTCTTCCAGCTTACAGCCGTTGCCGAGCGTGCATAAAGAAGCCTTAGGAAGTCGTATATCTCGGTAGTTGTGCCTACGGTGCTTCGTGGATTCCGGTTGACGGTTTTCTGCTCGATTGCTATAACCGGACTCAGGCCGTCGATCTTATCTACATCCGGGCGTTCGATCGATCCGAGCAGGTTGCGCGCATAGGCCGAGAAAGTCTCGATATACCGGCGTTGTCCTTCGGCATATATCGTGTCGAAAGCGAGCGACGACTTTACGCTGCCGCGCAGACCTGTTATGACTGATAGTGTG
>JAIDKP010000430.1 GCA_029051445.1 Muribaculaceae bacterium
TAGATTTCCGAATACACTCATATCGAAGAGGGACTAATTGGTTCTTCTGGTTTCATTACAATACCGGCTCCTTTACGGCCATTTATACCGATGACAAGCGGTTTGGCAAACTTCACGACACGCACCCGTTCCGACTCATACACCGCCGGACACGCGTCAAGATAACCGCTGTCGAATATCCCGCCGCCTTTTTCCGAAGGATCGACAGTGAAATATCCGACGCCGAACGATGTGAGATTCTGGAAGAAATGCGTGCCCTGACTCGGCTCTATGCGATAGTTGTTGAGAGAAGCCTCGACTATAAGGCGAGCAGCCGATATATCCGGCCATCTGACAGGTATTCCGAGAGCGGAGTCACTTGACCCCCACCGGCCGGGACCTATAAGCACATATCCTTCGCCACGATCAAGAAAATCCCTGTTGATTCTCTCTATCTCAAGTGCCAGATCAGGATTGTTTATGGAATCAAACTTATCTGGACGAACATACACAATCGTGTCGACGTTGTCGATATTGCCATGCCCGAGAGCCAGCGTGCTCTTGAGAAGCAGCTGATCATCGGGTATCTCGAGAATCGAGTCATCGACAATATCTTTCCGGTCGATGATCGGACGTATCTGTAGCCAGTATATATGGCCCTTATTGGGGCTCCCGGGAGGAGCCACAAGTCCCGCGAACTCAATCTCGACCGGGCGCTGCATGGCATCCTGGCCGGTATGCAGCATAAGATCGAGAGCGGGAGCAAGCGGAAGCGCGCCATGCGAAAGCATGTTGGCGAATGTGACGACACGGCGGCCGCGACCCTCGTCGCTGTCACGCAGCATCTGGTCACGGGAGTCGTAGGTCGACACTATATATCTCAGAGCTCCTGTTCCGGCAAAATCCTGCACAGGAAGCTTCACTATATTGAATCCGTCGTCTGTCTTGAACTCGCCGGTAGCTTCCTCACTCATGCTAAGCGCATAGAGCTTGCGCTGAGTATCGCGCAAGGCAAGATCGAGAGTCGAGGTCTGCAATACTTTCCTGGCATGGCGGGGCGAGAACCGCAATGACAGACCTCCGTCGACAATGTATTTACCCAGTCCGGCTGCAACTTCCACAACTCCATCCTCAGGCTCTTCATTGTTGAGGGGATAGTAGTTAAGCGAACGCCCCACGCCCGAGAATGAGGGGAAATAATATCCGAGCCACTCACGGCCGACAACCTCCTGAATGATCACAGCCATTTTTTCCTGATCGATCACATTGGAAGTCGCTGTCATGTAAGCTTTGCTGTCGGCAAAGAACACCGAGGCATAGACCCCTTTGATTGCATCTGTAAGCAACCGCAGCATCACATTGCGATCCTGCACACGAGGTATCATATACGTCGAATATATCCCGGCAAAAGGCTGATAATGAGAATCCTCAAGCAGACTCGAGCTTCTCACGGCAAGCGGACGGTCAACAACATCAAAAAGCGCCATAAGATCCTCACGCAGGCTTTCAGGCAAACGCGCCTTTAAGAACCGGTCAAGAATTTCAGCATCGGGAACATCACTCAGCGCCAACGGATACAGATCATTGGCAGCCATGAACTCATCGAAAATATCGGTACATATCACAACTGTGCGTGGTATGGATATGGTTACCCCGTCGAAATTGTCGAAGACAGGATGTTTCTTGATAATCGAGTCTACAAAAGCCAGGCCACGCCCTTTGCCTCCAAGCGATCCCTGGCCGATACGCGCAAAATTTGAATAGTGGTCAAAACGGTCCTTGCGGAAAACTGCCACAACTCCACGGTTTTTCATCTTGCGGTATTTCACCACAAGATCAAATATAAGCTGCTTTACCGCCGGAGCTTCCTGAATGGATGTGAACTTATGGATTTTAAGCACATCGGCAATCGGGAACATCGCACGCGAGTAAAGCCACCGCGACAATTCATTGCGCTGACAATGGTAGAACAGCACCTCGTCGGGAATCGAGAATATACGCTTCTGAAGTTCGTTTACCGAACCGATTGTACCCACCGAGTCACCGGTCACAGGGTCATGAAGCACAAACTCGCCGAATCCGAAGTTGTTTCTTATCTCCTTTCCGAGATCCACCGACAGCTTTTTGCTGTTCTTGTCAATAAATACTCCGCCGAATTCTTTGACATGAAGGCGGTTTTCCGACTCTGTCGACTCGACTATTATAGGCAACGTCGGGTCTTTGGCACGCAGATATGCCGCGAGCGTCAGGCCAGCTTTACGGTCTTTGGCACCCTCATGCTTGAAGCTGACATCAGTAATTACGCCGAGCATATTCTTGCCATAGCGCCCGTAGAGCTCCAGAGCCTCTTCATAATCACGGGCAAGTATGACCTTTGGACGGCCGCGCATACGCAGCATCTGCTCATGCACATTGAGAGCCTCGGTAGAGAACTCACGCGACTGCTTCAGAAGAAACTTGTAGATGTGCGGCAACACCGACGAGTAGAACCTTACAGAGTCCTCCACAAGCATTATAGCCTGAACACCCACCTCAAGAATATCGTTGTCGGCGTTCATCTTATCCTCAAGCAACTTGATTATGGCAAGCAGCAGATCGACATTTCCGAGCCAGCTGAACACATAATCGACCCCGCTGTGATCCTCATGCGAGATACGCCTGGTCACTTCACGGCTGAAAGGCGTAAGCACCACAATAGGAGTATCTCCGCTCATTCCTTTCAGCTCCTTCGCCCCCTCGAAGGTCTCTGTCAGATCTCCGCCGGGCATCGCGATGACAAGATCAAAATGCTTCTGCGCCATTGCCTCGATCGCGTCGGCTATATGCGACACACGCGTCACACGCGGCGGAGAGCTCAGATTTAGAGATACATACTCAAAATACAATTGTTCCTCTACACGGCCATCCTCCTCCATCATGAAGGCGTCGTATGGCGACGCGATAAGCAGCACATTGATAATGCGCCGCTGCATCAGAGCCTGAAAGGCTGTGTCTTTAAGATATAACTGGCTTAATGACTCCTCGTTCATTGTGGTGGAAAATGCCGGGATGGCAAAGATTTCCCCAAAGATAGCAAAAAACGCACACACTCTCCGAGCCAATCCTCCTTTTTATTCCACGCTACAGACATTTAGTTTTTTATGGACGTTTCCGACCATCTTTGTTGAGAGTTAGAGATTTTTTACTACTTTTGTGGCCAAAATACAACCGATACGGAAATCACAAAATCATTCCATCAAATATGATTAACGCTCAAGACATTAAGAACGGAACATGCATCCGCATGGACGGCCGTCTGTACTTCTGCGTGGAGTTTCTTCACGTGAAGCCGGGAAAGGGAAACACATTCATGCGCACAAAACTTAAAGACGTCGTAGACGGACGTGTGCTCGAGCGCCGCTTCAACATCGGCGAGAAGCTTGAGGACGTGCGTGTTGAGCGTCGTCCCTATCAGTTCCTCTACAGCGAGGGCGGCGACGACATCTTCATGAACAACGAGACTTTCGAGCAAATTCCTATCAGCAAGGATCTCGTCACAGGCGCTCCATTCATGAAAGAGGGTGACACAGTGGAAGTCGTGACCGATGCAACCACCGAGACTGTGCTTTATGCCGAGATGCCCATAAAGACCGTGCTCCGCATCACCTATACAGAGCCCGGCATCAAGGGTGACACCGCAACCAACACCCTCAAGCCTGCGACAGTCGAGACCGGCGCGACAGTGCGCGTACCCCTGTTCATCAACCAGGACGAGCTCATCGAGGTCGACACCCGCGACGGCAGCTATATCGCCCGCGTAAAAGCATAAGAAGCCCCGACACCTTATACAAAACCAACGAAGGAGATTGCTTGAGCAATCTCCTTCGTTATTTTTTTCAGAATGCCAGCGACTCGCATCACACAAGCATGGGAGCGATACGCTTTAATGCTGCGATAAAACGATCTATCTCCTCAAAGGTATTGTACATCGCAAGCGATGCTCTGACCGTACCCTCGATTCCAAGCACATGCATAAGCGGCTCGGCACAATGGTGCCCTGTGCGCACCTGAATACCGAGTTTGTCAAGCAACATTCCGGTATCGTAGTGATGGGCATTGCCTATCAGAAACGAGATGACAGCACTTTTGTGACACGCTGTGCCAAACAACCGCATCCCCTCTATTTTCATCATCTCGGCAGTAGCATAGTCAAGCAACTCGCGCTCATGGCGGTCAATCGCTTCATAACCTATACTTTCGATATAGTCTATGGACTTTTTCAATGCCGATATCCCTACAAAATCAGGGGTACCCGCCTCAAACTTGAACGGAAGGTCGGCCCATGTAGTCCCCTCAAACGATACTGTACCGATCATTTCACCGCCTCCCTGATAAGGAGGCATGGACTCCAGCAGTTCACGTTTTCCGTAAAGCACGCCGACTCCTGTAGGCCCGTACATCTTATGAGCCGAAAAAACATAAAAATCGGCATCCAGAGCCGAAACATCGACTCTCATGTGCGGCACAGCCTGCGCTCCATCCACAAGCACCGGCACACCGTGGCTGTGAGCTATGGCAATCATCTCGGCAACAGGATTAACCGTACCGAGAACATTGGAGACATGACAGAACGAAGCCATGACGGTGCGCTCATTGAAAAGCGAACGATAGACCTCAAGATCAAGCGTCGACATGTCGTCACACAAAGACACGACACGCAACTTTATCCCGGTACGCGACGCAAGCAACTGCCACGGCACGATATTGGAGTGATGCTCCATCACTGTCAGGATAACCTCGTCTCCCGCCTTGAAGCGCTGACCGTACGATGCAGCCACAAGATTGATTCCTTCCGTCGTACCTCGGGTAAAAATAACCTCCTCGACACTTCGGGCGCCTATCCAACCGGCGACACGCCTGCGCGTCTCTTCCTGACAGTCAGTCGCTTCCTGCGATATCGACGAGACACCGCGGTGCACATTGGCCTTGCGGTTATAGTACATGGCTTCTATCTCGTCAACGACCTGACGCGGGGTCTGGGAAGTCGCCGTATTATCGAGATATACCATCTCATGCCCATAAAACCGGCGGTCAAGTCCGGGAAAATCGGCGCGTATTTTTTCTACGTTATACTCCATGTCTCGCACTGCATTCGGCACACATCATATCCTCTCCCCTGAATCTCTTTTCCACAAGATGACGGAGCCGTTCCGAAAGACCTTCGATACCTACATTCTCTATAACATCCATCATAAACGCCTGCATAAGCATCATGCGCGCCTCTGTCAAAGGAATACCTCGCTGACGCATATAGAACAGCGCGTTCTGATCAAGTTGTCCGGTGGTCGCACCATGACTGCACTTAACATCATCGTTGTAGATCAGCAGCTGCGGCTTGGCATGCATGCGTGCGTCGCAAGAAGCCAGTATATTGCGGTTGCTCTGATAAGCCTCGTTGAACCTTGCGCCATTATCGACAGTTATACAGCCTTCAAATGCACCGGAAGCATGTCCGTCGAGCACATACTTAAACAACTGGTTGCTGTGACCGTGATCGCCACGATGCTCCAGAGCCGAGAAATTATCGATATGCTGGCGACCGTTGCCTATAGCCATACCATCGAGCCGCGTAACCGCCCGATCACCCTTATGGCCAATATAGAATTCATTGCGCGTGGTTCCGTTGAGAAGCGTCATACCGCTGATCTTCAGCTCCGCTCCCTCATGCTGCTCCGCAAAAAGCTGAGACATGCGCGAAGTGGCTTCCGACGACTCCTCCATATCGCAGATATTGACTCGCGACCCTCGCCCGGCATACACCTCGACCACCTGCGACACAAGACATCCGACCTCACCACGTGAGTGGTCGCATAGAAGTATGCTGATCTCACTATCTTCTTCGGCCACGACAAGCACACGCCTCACAACCATCATCGGCACCGGCGATGCAAGCAGGTTGACGATCTGCATCGCCTTTGAAGCCTTCACACCACATGACACATGGATAAATACACCATCCTGCGCAAAAAGCGTATTCAGCGCGAGCGTGGCACCGCCACGTCCGGCCGACGCGACACGGTTGTAATATTTACCTACAAGTTCCGGTTTCTCTTCGGCAGCCTTTGCAAGCGACATCACGGTCACCCCCTCTGGCAGATTTCGCATTAACGACTGTGTCGGCACAAACTTGTCGTTGGCGACAGCGCCAAGCCATGTGCTTGCCGTTGTCACACCGCAATGAAAGACATCTGCAAGATCAACCGGAATATTTACGCGAGCTATATTCACACCATAATCAGGCGAGAACATATCGTTGACCGAGATCTTCTCATATCCTTCGTCACCTTTCTCCGGCAGACGCCCCAATTCTTTAAGCAACTCAAGAGCCTGCGGCCGGGCATCATTCAGGATGCCCGACGAGTTTGAATCAACAGTCGCCGCGTTTCCGGTATAAAGTTCAATATACTGGTCAAGCGCATTCATATCGCAACCTCAGTTTTGCTGTCGATTTCATCCTTGATCCAGTCATATCCCTTTTCCTCCAGCTCAAGTGCGAGCTCCGGACCACCGGAACGCACTATGCGCCCCTTGTAGAGTACATGCACGAAATCGGGCTTGATATAATCGAGAAGGCGCTGATAGTGAGTGATGACAATAGCGGCATTATCGGGAGTGCGCAGTTTGTTGACACCACCTGCCACAACACGCAAGGCATCGATATCAAGACCACTGTCTGTCTCATCGAGGATTGCGAGACGTGGCTCGAGCACTGCCATCTGGAAGATCTCATTGCGTTTCTTCTCACCCCCCGAAAATCCCTCGTTGACCGAGCGTGACGCGAGCTTGTTGTCAAGCTCCACGATCTCACGCTTGCGGCGCATAAGTTTCAGAAACTCACTTGCCGACAACGGTTCTTCTCCAAAGTATTTGCGTTTGGCATTCAGAGCGGCGCGCATGAAGTTCACCATCGAGACGCCGGGAATCTCCACCGGATACTGAAATGAGAGGAAAAGTCCTTCGTGACTGCGGTCTTCCGGAGCGAGATCAAGCAGATTTACTCCGTGAAGCATGGCGCTTCCGGCAGTAACAGTGAGACGCGGATCACCAGCCAGTGTAGCCGACAAAGTGCTCTTCCCTGATCCGTTAGGTCCCATTATAGCATGCACCTCTCCGGGACGCACAACCAGATCCACCCCATGGAGGATTTCCTTGCCACTATCGGCAAGCTCGGCCTTGAGTCCACTTATTTCCAGCAATATATCTTTTTTCATCACTTACTTTGTTTCCTGTTTTTACCACTCTGCTTAGTCTCATGGTCATCCTACAGAGCCTTCAAGCGTCACTGAAAGCAGACGCTGTGCCTCCACCGCAAACTCCATCGGCAGCTTGTTCATGACCTCCTTGGCATAACCGTTCACAATCAGCCCCACAGCCTCTTCGGTCGGGATGCCGCGCTGATTGCAATAAAATAGCTGTTCCTCTGATATCTTTGAGGTTGTGGCCTCATGCTCGACAATAGCTGTATCGTTCATCACATCGATGTAAGGGAATGTGTGCGCGCCACAGTGAGAGCCGAGCAAAAGCGAGTCGCACTGCGTGTAGTTGCGGCATCCTCTGGCATTGGGAGCGACCTTGACAAGACCACGGTAGGAGTTCTCGCTGTATCCGGCCGAAATACCTTTTGACACGATCGTCGAACGCGTGTCGGAACCGACATGTATCATTTTGGTTCCGGTATCGGCCTGCTGGCGGTTACGCGTCACTGCAACCGAATAAAACTCTCCGACACTTCCGTCTCCGGCGAGGATACACGAAGGGTATTTCCAAGTAATTGCCGAACCTGTCTCGACCTGAGTCCATGAGAGTTTACTTTTCACACCACGGCACAACCCACGCTTCGTGACGAAGTTATATACACCTCCACGTCCGTCGCGATCACCGGCATACCAGTTCTGAACAGTCGAATATTTCACTTCCGCACGATCCTCGGCAACGATCTCCACTATCGCGGCGTGAAGCTGGTTTTCATCGCGCATCGGAGCCGTACATCCTTCAAGATAGCTCACATAGGCATCGTCGTCGGCAACGATAAGCGTGCGTTCGAACTGGCCGGTTCCCATAGCGTTGATACGGAAATATGTCGAGAGCTCCATCGGGCAACGCACCCCTTTGGGAATATACACAAATGACCCGTCGGAGAATACTGCGGAGTTAAGCGCGGCAAAGAAATTATCACGATAACTCACCACACTTCCGAGATACTTCTTCACCAGATCGGGATAATCTTTGACAGCTTCTGATATCGAACAGAAAATCACCCCCATTGAGGCAAGCTTCTCGCGATGGGTGGTTTTAACCGAGACTGAATCCATGACAGCATCCACAGCCATACCTGCAAGCTGATTGCGCTCTGCAAGAGGTATACCGAGTTTGTCGAAGGTTTCAAGCAATTCAGGATCGACCTCGTCGGCTGTCTTGGATTTGCTACGCGTACGCGGCGCCGCATAGTAGCTTATAGCCTGAAAATCGATCTCAGGTATATTAAGATGCGCCCAACGCGGCATCTCAAGCGTCTGCCAGTAGCGAAATGCCTTCAGACGAAACTCGAGCAGCCACTCCGGTTCCTGTTTTTTAGCCGATATAAGTCTTACCACATCCTCCGAGAGACCGACCGGAATGATGTCGGTATCAATATCGGTCACAAAACCATATTTGTAATCATCGCCTTCTCTGGCAACATCATCTATTATTTCATTACCCATTTCTGCGTGAGGATATGAGTCTATATTTTAATTCAATACTATTGATAACGTTCGACCTGCGATCACGGTTCTGACGGCGTGTGCACATACTTGTCAAAAACGGCGGTCGCGACTCCGAATGTGCGTGGCGCAAGGTCAAGAACCGTCCTTGCGACACTGCCGCCGGCAAGCGTGGACTTGTCGATTACCGATCCTCCTTGTTTGAATGCCTGACACACATTCAGGATTATGCTCAACACAAGAAAGCCGACAAAGACACTGGTCACCATACCCATACAGCTGTCAACAAATCCGAGCGCGGCACCATGGACGACACCACGCACCATTCCCGCTAGAATCTGAACCGCGATATAGGCTCCTACAAAGAGCAGCGTGGAAGCCACAACGCCTGCCGCATGACTGACAACAGCCGCAGGAGCGTTATCGGTCATCGAATGAAAGAACTCCCAGTTACCGAGCCAATAAGCGAAATCGCCCGACAGACAACGACATGCGGCTATGCCTGCGACCACACCCGCAACCACGCCGAGCTGACGGAGTATGCCTCTCCTATACCCGGCGACCGCGGTCGCGATAAAGAGTCCGATTATAACTACGTCGATTGTTGTCATTTGCCTAATACCATGTAACACCGTTGGTTGTCGACGACCGTTTGTCATATTTGACATCGGAGAGCAGCGACGACTTCACCGCAATATGGAAATTGAAGCTCTTATATGGCCCGACAGGAATCACACTTGCCGACATGGTGAAACAATGCAGGTCACGCGATATATTGCAGCTCATGTATGCGAGCTTCTTTGCCTGGAAATTATAGCTCGACGAGAATCCTACCGTCCAGTTGGGAGTCGGACTAAGATTGCCCGACACACTCAGGTTCTGCGTAATCTTGCCGTTGTATTCCATTTTGTCGTAGTTAAACGACCCATAGCCGTAGTTGATCGAATAATTGAAGGTCAGGCTCCACGGGAACGGCCATGGAGAATATCCGTCGTTATCGACAGAGGCTTCTTCCTCCTGCCGCTCATTACGCCTGGAACGCTGATATCCTATATTTTCGTCGTAACCGACATCGTCTTCCGTGTCGTCCTTATCGTTGTTCTTATTTTTGTCATCTTTCCGCTTGAACGTATCGTTGTTGAACGTATAGCTGAAAGAGGTTCCGGTACTTGCCAGCTTACCGATACCCTTTCCGGCCTTCCATCGCGGCACGTTGACTCTGACAGGAGTTCCGGCGGAGTTAAGCTGATAGGTGTATACATCCCACACCGCCGACAGGTTGAGATTGAAATTCTTTACAAGACGCAACAATATCGACGTGTTTATATTACTCCAGTTGAGCGAGTCAGCCGCAAAGTTGTAGCTTTGCATGATACTAAGATTCTCAATGAGCGAAACTTTTTTCTCGCCTATACTGTCTTTGTCGCTCTTAACCTTCATTTCCAGGTTATTATTGAGCGCGACAGAGACTGTGCCCGATTTGCCTTGTCCGGGCACACCATAGAGCGCGTTCTGGAACATGGAGTACTTCTGCTTATGCATCACACCATTCTGGTCCGGCATCTCATAGGTACCGTAATAACCGTAGAAAGGCTTGCTGAAATCCGGAGCACCCGAAAACGTGACTGAAGGAGTCAGGACGTGACGTATCATCTTCACCTTGTCGCCGAGAAACGGCAACGGCTGATAGAATCCATACAGCTTTGTATCGACCGATACCGATGCCTGGAAGTCATAGACGTTGTAGAAGCCATAGGTCGTGTCGGCCACCACTGCCGCGGCATTGGGATCCCATTGCCGGCGTATCTTGTTGGTGTACATGCGGTCGGTCAAGTTTACCGACGGAGTCACATTGACATAGTTCAGCATATTGAATGTGGCCGAGACAGGTATATAATGCTTCATAGCATTGCGCCAGTCCTTGATCAGGCTCTTTTTGAAGAAAACATCCTGTTTGGCAGTGAGAGAGTTCTGAAACTGTCCGGAATAAGACATTCTTATCTTCTCATACCATTTTTCATCACCGACCGCCCGCTTTCTTTTGAACGGATATACCTGGGACATCGTTACAGTAAAGTTAGGGAACGAGACAGTAAGGGTCGAGTCCTGCGTGCGCTGCGACAGATTGAGCGTCGACGATATAGACCACTTGCTCTGCGGAAAACGATAGGTCATGTTGACCGATGAGCTTTTGGTGTTTTCTGTAAACGAGCTTGAATAGTAACTGTTGAGGGCATTGCGCGAGTAGCCGCTTGTCGTGAAATTGACCGATGCCGAAAGCGACATGTTGGGATTGGCTTTAGAGTCCTGGCTGTGGCTCCAGAGGACCTGAAAGTTGGTCATCTTGTTATAGTCAGGCAGCCCCTTGTCTCCTGTTATGGTTTTCAGGTAGTTGAATGAGAAATTACCCGAAAATTTATAGCGTTTGGAATAGGTGGACTGCCCTGAAAGCCCCCATGATCCTTTGGTGTACACCTCGCCTGTGATAGCCAGATCCACATTGTCGTTGATTGCAAAATAATAACCGCCGTCACTCAGATAAAAGCCACGGTTATAATCGTCTCCGAATGTCGGGAATATAATGCCCGATGAATACTTGTCGGAAAAAGGGAAATAGCCGAACGGCACCGCCAGCGGCAGCGGCACACCAAGAAGCACCATATAGGCCGGGCCGGTGACAATGTTGCTTTTAGGCTTCATCTTGGCCTTGGTAAGCTGAAAATAGAAGTGCGGGTGATCGTGATCATCGCAGGTCGTGTATTTGGCGTTTTGGATGTAGTAGTAATCATCATCCGTCTTCTTGGTCTGACCTCCTGTGAGATATCCCTCGCCCTGCTGCGTGATGACATTGTTGATATAACCTCGTTTTGTCTTGAAGTTATAGCTCATGTCCTGAGTCTCATAGTCTGTACCTCCCTCACTGAATATAGGTTTTCCGGTCACTTCACCGACAGAATCGACCGCCCCCTGCGCATAGACAGTATTGTTTTTCATATCCATGCGTATCTCCGCCGCATCCAGTTTCAGCTCGCCATATGTCACCTGCCCCTTTCCATACATGTAGGATATATTCTGGCCGACCATAATCATCGAGTCTGCACAATCCATATCCACCACATTGTCAAGATCGACTTTCTCAAACCTGAATCTTGAACCTGCCGGACGATTTCCCGGCCTTGCCGTCGGACGCGTAACAGCGGAATCAACCGGCACAGTATCAGTTGCGATCGTATCACCGAGACCTACAGCCTGACGCAGATCGGCAACCACCGAGTCGGCCAGGGCCTGAGTCTGAGCCTGAGTCGGCAACTCACGCACAGGCGGAAGAACCGCCTGCGCCATACCAGACAGCACAGCGCATATCAATACTGACAAAAAAAAGATATATCTATAGAATGGAAAACGTCCCAATTCTTTGTAAGCTTGTGTGGTGTAGAAAAAGTGAACGGCAATATCGACCGACATATACCGGACACAGTCTGCAAAGATAATGGAAATAGCGAACATGTAAAAGTTAAAAAAATCACTGCCGCCCGTGCAATCCCATAAAATATAAATGATTAACTTTGCGCATGATAAAACGGCGCCATAGGGCCTATTCAACCACAACGCCATGATAAAGATAGAAGACAATGTTGACCTCCGCTCTCTCAATACATTCGGGCTGCAAGGCACAGCGCAGCGGCTGGTCACCTATACTGATCAGAAGGATCTCGACAGCCTGTTTGCACACGGCAAAAGCGAATGGCAGACCGGGCCTGTGACACACATAGGAGGCGGGAGCAACATTCTATTTATCGGCGACTACGACGGGACAATCCTGAAATCAGAGATAAGCCACCCTCCCGTTTTTACTGAAGAGAGTGAAAACACCGTCCTGGTCACAGCCGGCGCAGGCATGACAATGGACGACCTGTGCGCCGAGGTCGCATCCAGAGGACTGTGGGGCACCGAGAATTTGTCGGGAATACCCGGCCAGGTCGGAGCTGCCGCCGTACAGAATATCGGCGCATATGGTGTCGAGATCGCCGACCTGATAGAGCGAGTGAATCTCTTTGACACCAAGAAGGCGACACACACCGAAATGACAGCCTCGGAATGTGGCTACGGCTACCGCACTTCGATTTTCAAACGCCAGCCGCTAAAAGGGCAATACATCGTCACCTCCGTCACACTCCGTCTGTCACGACTGCCGGTACCGCGCCTGTCCTACGGACATCTTGCGGTAAGAGTCAGTGCCTTTCCTGCGCCACAGGAGATCCGCCGCGAGGTGATTGCCATGCGCGACAACAAACTTCCCGACTGGCGCAAGACCGGCAACGCCGGAAGTTATTTCAAAAACGTAGAGACTGACATGGCCGCCTACGACCGTATATGCTCTATGGTTCAGCCTGAAGAAGTGCCACATTACCCGGCAGGCGACGGACGCGTGAAAATACCCACGGCGTGGATGATCGAGAAATGCGGATGGAAAGGCAGGAGCGAAGGAGGAGCCGCCGTATGGCAGAAACAGCCGCTTGTTCTTGTCAACGCTACCGGAAATGCCTCATGGTCCGACATTGTCAAACTCGAGGAGAATATAATCAGTTCGGTTCACAATAAATTCGGCATCACAATAGAACCCGAAGTTGAAAAAATCAGGAATATATGAATTCGTTTGTCATAGAGGGCGGACGCACGCTCTCAGGAACCATAACGCCGCTCGGCGCAAAAAACGAGGCGCTGCAAGTGATCAGCGCTGTGTTGCTCACAAGCCAGCCCGTCACGATATCAAATATTCCCGACATTCTTGATGTGCGCAATCTTATAGGCCTTCTCGAGGGAATGGGTGTCTCGATCCGACGAGATGCTCCTGATACCTATACTTTCTGTGCCGAGCATCTCGACCAAGAGTTCATCGAAAGCCGTGAATTTGTAAAACGATGCGCCTCATTACGCGGATCCGTCCTGCTTGCCGGTCCACTTCTTGCACGAATCGGAGCCGTGAACTTCCCCCAGCCAGGCGGAGACAAAATAGGCCGGCGCAAGGTAGACACACATGTCAACGGCTTCATGAAGCTTGGAGCCACCGTAGATCCGCAACCCGCACTCGGCTCCACACGCCTTACCGCTCCCGACAACGGCCTACAGGGCTGCTACATGCTTCTTGAGGAAGCATCGGTGACCGGAACAGCCAACATCATCATGGCCGCCACTCTTGCCAAAGGAGAGACAACAATCTACAATGCCGCATGCGAGCCATATATACAGCAACTATGCAGCATGCTCATCTCCATGGGCGCAACAATCGACGGAGTCGGAAGCAACCTGCTGCACATCAAAGGAGTGAAAGAGCTTCACGGCGCAAGCCACGTGGTTTTGCCCGACATGATCGAAGTAGGCAGCTTCATCGGACTTGCCGCAATAACCCGCAGCAGCCTGACGATAAAAAACGTCTCGATAAAAAACTTAGGTATAATCCCTGACGCTTTCCGGAAACTCGGTGTGACGATCGAGGAGCAGGGCGACGACCTGTTCATTCCGGCCAAAGAGTCATATGAGATTGAAACCGATTTCGATGGATCGATACCCACCATCGCCGACGCTCCCTGGCCGGGACTTACCCCTGACCTGCTCAGTGTGATTCTTGTAGTGGCCACACAATGCCGCGGTTGCGTGATCATACACCAGAAGATGTTTGAGAGCCGCCTCTTTTTTGTCGACCGCCTCATAGACATGGGAGCCCAGATAATACTGTGCGATCCTCATCGCGCCGTAGTCATAGGCACCGATCACAAGTATCCTCTGCGCGCCAACAAAATGTCATCGCCCGACATACGCGCCGGAATCGCCCTGCTTCTTGCTGCCATGTCGGCCAAGGGAACCTCGGAGATCGGCAACGTCAACCAGATCGACCGCGGATATGAGCGCATAGACCAGCGTCTTAACGCTATCGGAGCCAATATCGTCAGACTCTGACATGTTCTGTAGCATTTTATAAAATGTGATCACTCGGGATTTTTTTAATAAATTAGCGCGCTGAAAAGAAAAATCAGTTTTTCACTCGCGTTATTCTTGATAGGATATCACCTGAACACAAAATGATAGAAAACCTCGTCATAGTAGAGTCTCCGGCTAAGGCAAAGACAATCGAGAAGTTTCTTGGCAAGGACTTCAAGGTCATGTCGAGCTACGGCCACATACGCGATCTTCGCAAGAAGAACTTTAGCATAGATGTCGATCACGACTTTCAGCCTGAATATGAAATACCTGCCGACAAGCGCCAGCTTGTCGCCGATCTGAAAAAAGCAGCAGCCGAGGCACACACCGTGTGGCTCGCATCTGATGAAGACCGCGAGGGAGAAGCCATAGCCTGGCATCTCGCCGAGGTGCTTGGCCTCGACCCCGCGACAACACGACGCATCGTTTTTCATGAGATAACCAAGGATGCCATACTCAATGCCATAGCCAACCCGCGCACGATCGACCTTCACCGGGTTGACGCGCAGCAGGCACGCCGCGTGCTCGACCGTATTGTGGGATTTGAGCTTTCGCCCGTGCTCTGGCGCAAAATACGCCCGTCGCTTTCGGCCGGGCGCGTTCAGTCGGTAGCCGTAAGACTTATCTGCGAACGCGAGAAAGAGATCAAGGAGTTCACCCCCGAGCCTTATTTCCGTGTCACAGGTGAATTCAAGACTACAGACGGCGACAAGGTAAAGGCAGAGCTTAACAAACGTCTGAGCTCGGTCGATGAAGCACGCTCTTTGCTTAATGACTGCATCAGCGACAATTTCACAATATCAGATATAAGTGTCAAGCCGACAAAAAAGACTCCGGCCGCACCATTCACGACATCGACCCTTCAGCAAGAGGCCGGACGCAAGCTCGGTTTCACCGTAGGGCAGACCATGAGCATCGCCCAGCGCCTTTATGAAAGCGGACTGATAACCTATATGCGTACTGACTCGCTGAACCTCTCACAACTCGCGCTGAATACGATCAAGAAAGAGATCACGGCCGAAATGGGAGAGCGGTATGTGAAAACACGCCAGTACCACACGTCTTCAAAAGGTGCGCAGGAAGCTCACGAGGCGATACGCCCTACTTATATTGACCGGCGGTCGATCGATGGCACGGTTCAGGAAAAAAGGCTGTATGATCTCATATGGAAGCGCACTGTCGCATCTCAGATGTCCGATGCAGAAATTGAGAAAACCACTGTAGACATACGTCCCGGCAAAAATGCGGGGGCATATTTTCAGGCATCGGGCGAAGTGATCAAATTTGACGGTTTTCTGAAAGTGTATCTTGAAGGGAATGATG
>JAIDKP010000431.1 GCA_029051445.1 Muribaculaceae bacterium
CCGCCGCTATGTCTGTCGCGCGCCGAAGCCGACGAGTTCCTGGAGAAATTCACCCGACAGCTTCAGAAAGGACTCTGATAAGTGTCTGTAAATAAAGTCATACTTGTAGGCAATGTCGGACGCAAACCCGAGATACGATACGTCGGGCAGCGTCCGGTAGCCACTTTCTCACTCGCCACAACAGAGCGCGGGCGCAAAACCGCCGATGGCACCGAGACACCCGACCGTACAGAGTGGCATAATCTTGTCATGTGGGATCATGCGGCAGAAATTGCCGAGCGTTACATCGACAAAGGCACAAAACTCTTTGTAGAAGGGAAGCTACGCACACGCGTCTGGCAGGATAACAACGCCATAAAGCACAATATCACAGAAATACTTGTCGACAACTTCGATATCCTGTCAAGATCCTCCTCATCATGACATAAACACAACCGCCAAAAAGAGAAGAGGCTGTGTCGTAATTGAAGTGACCCTTAAAAGTTATTTTAGGGGTCACTTCACTCTTTTTTATTTATCTCTTCACCACATAAGTCTTTTTTTCGGGCCCGACACCCTTTATCGTCAACGACCTCCACGGCTTAGGCAGACAGGTGGAAATCTGAACAATACCATCATCGGTAAACCGCAGTCCACCAAACCCGCTCAGCACAACCTGAACAAGACCGCCGGCACCTGTACAGAAATATGGATTATTGGAATTAGCTGATTCTGAAAGGACTCCGAAAGGAGGACGTTTATTAGGAACAAAAGCCTTATGGAAAAACTCAAATGCCTTGTCAGCATCACCGGCCTGACTGTAAAGCACCGCAAGTATCGAATTGCCCATTGCCGGACCGTTACCGTCAATCTTCTTAGAATAATACTCCACATCGGCAAGTATGCGCTTGGGATCCGTGACAATCTCGAGAGGATAGGCCAGAAGATTCACGTCAGCCTGCTTCACTATCTCACCTGCGTATGCCGAGTGCTCCATCGTAGTGCCGTCAGGCATGTGATGGAACTTCATTCCATCAGCGATTCTCTGCCACTCCTGATCTGGTGTTGCACCGATCTCCTTTGCAGCCTTCACCGCATACTCCAGAGCACGTTTGGCGGCACCGTTGGTAAAGGCATTGTCATCGATATTTGCCGCATACTCATTTGCACCGACGACATTCTTTATCGAGTAAGAGCCGTCGGAATTCTCTGTAGCGCGCGACTTCCAGAAATCAGCAACATTCCTTATCACCTCATACCCTTCCGAGCGGAGCCAGTCAATGTCGCGCGTCACACGATAGTAGTTCCAGAACGCAATAGCGATATCGGCCGTTATATGATGCTCAAACGTTCCAGTCAGACACCATGTCGGCGTGGCTTCCTCTCCCGAACGATCCGACTCCCAGGGATACATCGCGCCACCGAATCCGTAGTGCCGGGCACGGCGACACGCCTGTGACAGACGGTCGGTACGGTAATCGACACACGACCTCGCCATATCCTGATTGAGCATAAGCAGAGGTGGATACATCCACATCTCCGTATCCCAGAATACATGCCCGTTGTAGCCGGACACCGTAGATAATCCCATCGGGGCAATACTATTGCGTGTGCCCTCGCCGCCGAAACTGTAGAGATGGTAAAGCGCCAGACGCACATCGCGCTGCGACTCGTCATCACCCTCAATGATTATGTCACTTTCCCAAAGCCGTTCCCACTCCTTCTTGTGCCCGGCGACCAGTAAGGAGAGATCCGACCTCAGAGCATACACCGCCATGCGCTCCACATCGGCATCGAGATGAGGAAACTCCACTGAATTGGCCACTGCGCCAATCAGCGAGAACTCAAATGTCTCCCCCTTTTTCACCTGAGTGGCAAACTTCATTACCGGATAGCCGCCGGTCACATCTTCGCTCACAATCTCAGGATGCTCTTTCGACGGAAACAGAAAAGCCGTTGCCGATGCAACCTCAATGCTTCCGTCGTAGCTTGTCGCCATAGATGTCATTGCCGGCATCAGATGGTTGCCGTCGCGGTGATTCTTGAACTCGGCACTGCAATCCACATACTCCTCAGCGAAAGAGGTCTGATTCTTGACACCAAGTGTGATATCACGGAGAGCCTTCACCTTCACCCTGACAAGTCCCATATAAGGCAGATTCCTCATTGCCATAATCTCGTAGGAAATCTCGGCGCCATCTGTATCAAATGAAGTCGTCATCTTGGCCTCCTTCATGTCGAGAATCTGACGCTTGTGACTGATCTCACTGTCGGTCACCTGACTGCCGTTGATATCAATATCGAGATTGAGAAAATGCGGACCACGTGCGATACGGCTTACATCGCCGGGGCGACGTGACATATAGACATTGTTAAGCACTATATTGTCAACCGTCAGAATTTTATCAGATGTCACTATCCCTATCGTGCCGTTGGCGAGTGTCACACCGTTGTAGCTATTGAAATCATCGGCCACAATACGCCACTCATCAGCCTTGGTATATGATGCAGAAACCGCCGTAACCGACAATAATGCGATACACGCCGCAGTAATAATTCTTCTTGCAGACATTCTATGTTGGTTTATTGATTAAAACAAGATAAGCGCAATTTATATAAAATCGCGCTTATCTCAATGATTATCTTTAAGTAAGCGCAACTTACTCCGCCAATTGCATACCGCGGCGTATAGCAGCCTCATTTGCCGGAAGCAGATGATGATGGCGTTCAGGCAGCGTCTTTTTCAGCCCCTTCATCACATCGTCGACGCTCACACAACCGCGCACTTTTATCAGAGCGCCAAGCAGCAACATGTTATAAGTCTTTGGATTGCCAAGCTCAAAAGTCGCTTCCATCGCATTCACCGAAACAACATTGATATCCTTGCGCGTCGGACTGTGATGAATACCATAAGGATCATAGATAAGCGTCCCGCCAGGCTTTACAGTCTTTTCAAACTTATCCAGACTCTGCTGGTTAAGTATGACTGCTGTATCATACTCGTCAAGAATCGGCGAACTGATCTCCTCGTCCGACAGAATCACAGTCACATTAGCTGTGCCTCCACGCTGTTCCGGACCATAGGAAGGCATCCATGTAACCTCCTTGCCGTCAAGCAATGCGGCATAGGCGAGAATCTTCCCCATCGACAGCACTCCCTGGCCGCCGAAACCTGCCATGATTATCTCTTCTTTCATTTTTTCGGCGTGTTATTCTTGAGATCCCCTATCGGGTATTGCGATTACATGTGCTCGACACGCCA
>JAIDKP010000432.1 GCA_029051445.1 Muribaculaceae bacterium
GTGGTATATGACATCACTGTCCCCCCCTTTCAAAAAAAACTCTGATTATACTCAGTTAATTAAACATCGGCACTGTCATCTGATAAATAAAACGGCAGGCCCGGGACAACCGGATCTGCCGCTTGTTGATAAGAAAACCTGACTTACTCGATATCCATGGCCATATAGTGCTGATACGGGTGATCGCATGCCGGACACTCTTTGGGTGGTTCAGTACCCTCCTGAATATAACCGCAGACAAGACACTTCCACTGAATAGGAGTCTTGCGTTTCCACACTGTGCCGTCCTCGACATGCTTCAGCCATGCCTCGAAACGTTCTTTATGATGACGCTCGATCTCCGCTATAGCTTTGAAATGTGAGGCTATATCATGGAAGCCTTCATTATCTGCTACTTCTGCAAACTTCTCATAGGCGATGACACCTTCGTTAGCCTCCTCCCATATCGCTGCCTTGAGGTTATCGGCTGTCGATGCAAGACTCGCATGATCGACACAGGCATCAAGATCCGATATCATGCCACCCTCAAGAAACTTCATGAAGACTTTGGCATGACGCAGTTCATTGGCTGCTGTATCGTTAAAGACCTCCTCTATGGGAAAATACTTTTCCTTCTTGGCCGACTGGGCATAGAATGTGTAACGGGCATAAGCCTGAGTCTCCGCCATGTAGGCCATGGCCAGATTTTTTTCTGTCTGAGTTCCTTTAATGGATTTTTTAGGTGCTTTCATAGTTGGTTTTAGTTAGAATCCATACTTTAAACACCCGCAAGACCACTAAAGTTTTCCGCCGAATGCAAGATCCCCTGCATCTCCAAGGCCGGGGACGATATATGAATGACTGTTGAGCGACGGATCTATCGCTCCGATCCAGAGTGTGGTTGTTTCTTTAGGGAAAACTGCCTTTATATACTCTACTGCCTGTTCTGAAGCCACAACCGACGCAATATGTACGTGCGAAGGTGTGCCATGACTCAGCAGAGCGCGCCAGCACATCTCCATCGACACGCCGGTAGCAAGCATCGGGTCAGAAAGTATGACGACTTTTTCATTGATGTCGGGAGCGGCAAGATATTCGGTGCATACCTCGAAATCCCACTTTTCCTTATACTTGCGGTAAGCCGAGATAAAAGCGTTTTCAGCGCGGTCAAAAAAGCTAAGAAAGCCCTGATGGAAAGGAAGCCCGGCACGGAATATCGTAGCAAGCACGACATTCTGGTCAACGACACGGCACTGCGCTTCGGCAAGAGGAGTCTGCACCGTTTCATCGCGATACCGCAGTGTTCTTGATATCTCAAATGCCATAATCTCGCCTATGCGTTCGAGATTGCGGCGGAATCTCATCGGATCCTTCTGGATGTTCTCATCACGCAGTTCCGACATATACTGGCTTATAAGCGAGTCATATTTGTTGAAATCAACTATTTTCATTTATTTAATCGCTATGTTAAAAAGCACCGAGGCTGTCTCCTGTATTGAAAACGCCATCGGTGCCCTTTTTGATTATTTATCTGTTTGATATCAGAATGCGCGACAATACATGGCCCACATTTTCCTGGCAAGCTCGTCCCAATAAGCGACAGCCGAACCCGCGAAGTCACGTGTATAGCCGGTGAGGAAAGCGTTGGCATCGGTCTCGCCTTTCTCGGCGAGTATCGACGCATAGCGGCTCTCGACATACGGCATCTCCGATTGTCCCTTGTCGACGAAATGGTCGAAACCCTTGCGCATCATGTCGCGTGTCTGGCCGTATTTCACTGTAGCGAGTTTGTTTGCTTCACGGAAAGCCCATACGATAGCCGTAGGATCGTTGCGCCACTGTCCGCACACGTTGAACGCCATCGGCAGCTCAGTCGTACCGCTGAACACCGGTATGCGGGGACTTTGTCCGGGGTTGTCAAACGACAGCCACACAACACCGCCGACAGCATCAGGCAGCCAGCCACGCAACTGTATGACGGTCGAATAAGCGCAATTTGGCACCGCCACCGTGCGGTGTCCGGGCGCTGTCTCCGGTTTGAGGCTGTTGACCAGAGTGCGCATGTCGCCAGTCATCCACGGGTTGGCATAAGGGCTGGTGATCGTATCGATTTTCTCTGATCCGCGCACCTTGCGGGTGACCTTCATTTTGCCGATAGGATCCATGTCAGATCCCTCATAGGTCTCGGTGAGCAGATACATCACATCGGCTGCCGAGAGTTGTCTGTCGGGCTTGACACTTACCGGAAGCTCCTCCATATCCTGTGTCAGACCGAGCGACGGAGCGATCTTGTTCAGCAGGTAATATTCCCTGACACTGTAGGCCTTAGGTTCATTGAAATAATTGCCGCCGGCATATGCTTTCCAGAATTTGAATTCCTCCTTACCGTCCCAAAGCTTCATGCGCTTTGCCACGGCATATACGTTTTCAGAGGCCATGTAATTGGCCGTGTCGGCCAGAGTTCCGCCGTTGGTATAATATCCCAGATCCTGCCCCAGGTCATAGTTGAAAACGTCG
>JAIDKP010000433.1 GCA_029051445.1 Muribaculaceae bacterium
GCTCATAGTCGCGTTCGCCGTTTTCATCGAGAGGTGTGGCGTCACGATCGACAAAATAATTGTCAAGTGAAATCATGACCGGACGCAGAAGATTTGTCATCAGATAAGTAGACAATCGTTTGGTTGTAGTTGTCTTTCCTGACGACGATGGTCCTGCCACCAGCACTACACGTGCTCCGCCATCATGATACCGGCGTGCTATGTCATCGGCTATCGACGATATTTTTTTATCATGCAGTGCCTCTGCCACATTTATAAGGTCAGAACTGCGGCCGTCTGTCACTGCCTGGTTCAGTTCACCTACATTCCTCACACCTATCACATTGTTGAATGCGATATACTCTTTAAATGCCTGATACATCTTCTCCTGTCTGACAGGCTGAGACGCTGCACCGGGATTGTCCTTGTCGGGACCGAGCAACAAAAAGCCTTCTTTATATGGACTGAGAGCAAATACATTGATCAGCCCCGTAGATGTAGCGAGTTTTCCGTAATAGGAGTCATATGTATCACCTAAACCGGTATATACTGAATAGATTTCGTGTATTGTGTCCAGAAGAAGCACCTTATCATTAAGTCCTTCTCTCTCAAAGAGACCTTTAACGTCTGTAGTGAGACGCTCCTTGCTTATAAAAGGGATGTCAGCCTCAACATCATGCCTCATGGACTCCTCTATGGTTCTAAGATCAGACAATGAAAGTATCTTGGCATTTCCATCCACATATATCTGACAGTAATAGCCTCCGGCAATCGAGTGCTCGATACGGAGCTTTGCCCCCGGTATATTGTCCCTGACACTCTTATACAGCAACATGCACAGCGAACGTGAATATACTCCTTTTCCGGCAGGGCTTGTCGCATCATGAAACTCCACCTGCTTCGGAGAAAACACGGCATAATTCATACTCTCGGTCTTATTATTGACCATGGCGCATATAGGCACAATTCCGATCTGATCCTTAAGCCTTGTATATATCTGAGCCAAAGTCTCTCCCGCCGTTATATTCTCGTAGCGTGAGATGTTCTTGCAGTAAATTTTCAGCTGGTCACTCATAAGTGTTTGGTATTATATTTTGTTTTACCATGTCCTATGGCAAATTTAATCAAAGTTAATGAAAAAGGCGGCAATGTCACGTGTCCTTTCATGTCTATTGTTGAAACAGTAGTATCAGGCCTGTTTTCACCCTTTTGAACGACTGTACGGCTACATATTCCCGATCGCGACGCAGGATACGGGGAATTGTCGACATATGCCAGAATCTCATGTGATCCCGAATTCATAAACCTGAGGATCAAAGAGCCTGTTTCCCGATCAAGCATCGCGACAACTCCAACCTCAGAGAACAATGACTTCGGACATACTGTAACACGGGAAGGCACTACACTGTCATTCATATCGGCCATAGGCATGAGCTCCACATATATCGACGGGTGCATCTCGCCCGCTATATTTTTGTGATTGTCCGATACAAATTTTACGACATTATTCGTGTCAGACAGAATGGTATCATTTTCTGCAAAAATCATTTCATCACTGCCAAGGTGCCATATACATGCCGGAATACAATTAAGACTATCCGGGTCATGATCATATATTCCAAGCCCCGACGAAAGGAACTCGAAACCGTTTCCTGCCGGTACCCATCGTTTTCCCGACTGTTGCCATGAAAAACGCAGACCTATATCCTCATGCCGCTCACCATATGTCAGCAACCTGAGGAATGATATTGTCTGATGATACAGATCATCCTCACTCTGAGCATGAGCGCATAGGAATACCGATATTGATAATAGTACTAAAAACGGCTTGGGGCATCTCATCTGTCACATTCGGGGCAATAAAAGACTCCTATCCCCAATAACAATCCGACGACTGTCAATGTTGTGACAGATATACGAAAAAACAGACAGCAGTTGTTTATTTTAATGGTCGCGAGTCACGACATACGACAGAAGAC
>JAIDKP010000434.1 GCA_029051445.1 Muribaculaceae bacterium
TGGGAGGCGTGCAGCTCGCGACAAACAAGGAAGAGGAGCTTCTGCTCGAACTGTTGCCGACTGTGGCCAACGGCTTCCTGAAACGCCGTCGCGCCGAAGAAAACGAGAAAGCTCTGCAGGCTGCCGCAGCAAAAGCGGCTGAGGAAGCAGCGAAAAAAGCTGCCGAGCAGCCCCCCGTAGAGCCGGTGACCGGTCCCACACTCGCGGCACCCATGGGCGGAACGGTGATATCGGTCAACGTTAAGCCGGGACCGCACGTCAAGAAAGGCGACATTCTTCTCGTCTACGAAGCCATGAAAATGGAAAACGACGTCGAGGCAGAAAAAGACTGCGTTGTAAAGCGCATTTTCGTTAGCCCCGGAGATGTTGTAGGAGTAGAGGCACTTCTCATCGAGTTCGAGTAAGAAAAGCTATCAACACCCGATAAAAAAACAATGATGCTGCGGCAATCATGCCGCGGCATCATCATTTTTTATAGCCTTGATTTACATGCGCGTGCCCGCAACGCGGGCGACTCACCTCACGCATTGCACCTCCCGATGTAGGGGCGTGCGACAGTACGCCCAAATAGAGAGTAGGGACGCACGGCCTGTGCGTCCGCCCGTAGCTTAAGCTTATAGCAGCTATGTAAGCTACAACAGCTACATCAGTCACCACACCGCAGGGGCAAAGCCCCGACTTCTTAAGTAACCGCGCCTGTAAGGGCGCGGAAGGCCGCAACAACCCAACCGAGCCCGCAACGCGGGCGACTCACCTCCCATACCGGAGGTATGGCATTTCGTTAACCGGGTTCGCTTGCGAGCCCGGATAACGCCCACCCTTCCCCCGTATCAGCCCCCGGCGGGGCTGCACCACACAACCGCCACTATCTCAACTTGAACGTACATGTCTTCTCTGCCGAATCTCCGGCATAGAAATCGATAGTCACATGTTTGGGACCCACATTAAGCTTAAAGGATCCTGCGGTTATGGAATCGATATATCGAGTAAGGCCGGGACGATACTCCTCAAACAGCGCGCTTTCATCAGCTATCGGCGAGCCGTCGGCATTCGCCTTCATGCTCATTCTCGCCATTCCGTAATCTGCCGGATTATCAGTATTGATCTTATATGTGCCTCTCTCGTCATTTGACCAGACACTGTTCATTTCCATCTGCGTAATAATACCGCCGTCCCCCTTCCATTCCGTCAGCGTGGTATGATGGGAATGACCGCAAAGCACTATCGCATTGCGTTTCGCAAACTCCTCTCTGAAATGCCTTCTGACCTCAGCATCATTCTTGCCCCCATGGAAGAACCACCGGCAGCTACTGCCATCCATCGGGAACACCGGCCCGTGGGAAATTATGAACGTGTGCCTCGCATCCTTAGTCTCCTGCAGCATCTTTTCGATCTCGGCGTCATCCGGGCTGTTGAAATCGAGCACAAGAAATGCGTCCGGACCGATCGTGAAATAAAAAGTCGTCTTCTCGATATCCTTCCCGATCTCCTGCGACATACGCTTGGGCATATACTCGTGATAGACCTTCTCGGCATCCACTCCACGGATATCATGGTTGCCAACAACCGTCACAAAAGGAATGCCGTTGAACTTCTGCTTGAAAGCATCCATCACATCGTTAAGCATCTTCTGATGCACCTCTCCTTTACCGCAGTCGCCCTGGATGAGGTCACCCATCTGAAAGGCCATTTCAGTATTCTTGTCAACAAGATCGGCACACCGCTGCAGAAGCCTCGGGCATCTTTCACGCCACATCTCCCCATTGCGTGCAAACTCCGCGCGCTGTACCCTGTTGAGCCATTCCACAGGCTCATTATAGTTGGAATGATATACCGTATCCGGCTCCGTGTCAAAATGAGTGTCACCCAGTATTACAACTGAATATTTACGAGGCCCCTTGGAGGCATCCTTTGCAAAAGCCACGCCGGGAATACCAAATAGCGCCAGCCCGGCCAATGAAGCGGCCGACATCGAGATAAATTCTCTTCTATCCATGAAACTGTTATTTTTACAGATGGTTTATTGATTTCAAGGTGTCGTAAAAATACAAATCTTTCAATAAACGAACTGCACATCAAAAACCACAAAATATGTTAAAAACAGAGCACACTGCGGGACAAAAACTCACTTGAGTTGTTTTACTCATTGAGGTCATCCTTCCAATTATCCCCGTACCCTACACTTTTTATGAAAACAAAAATACTATACTCACTGCTTTTTGCAACAGCCATAACGCTGCTTGCGACAGCCGACTACCACGAGCCGCCCGTCGGTGACAGCCTCACACACGACACAATCGTCATACCCGACACAAAGCACGAAATCACACACCTCTACAGAGCCCAGTACATACCCGACTCTACGATGTCAGCCATAGGGCTATGATACCTTGATCCTGTAGGCCTCGGCAAGAAAATTGGCAATCAGCCGGCATCCGCAGTTACTTATATAACTCTCGGGATGAAACTGAACACCGTATATAGGTAGAGAGACATGGCTGAACGACATTATATTGCCATCCTCATCCATCGACGTGACGGCAAGCTCACGCGGAAAAGACACCTCATCGGCCACCCATGAGTGATACCGGCCTACGACTGCACTCCCCTCCTCGATGCCGGCCAGCAGTCTATCGTCAGGCGATATTCCGCGCAACATCGATCTGTGGCCGTGACGGGGACAAGAGAGACGTACTATCCGGCCGCCGAAATACTCCACGAGCGCCTGAAATCCGAGGCATATGCCGAGCATCGGACGCTTAGGCATACATCTGCCGACAACCTTCATCAGATCATTGGCTTCCGACGGCAATCCGGGACCGGGTGATATTATTACCGCATCATAACCCTCAAGCTCACCAAAAGGAATATTGTCGTTTCTGCAGACAACATATTCCACCTCGAAATCAAGCCATTGCCGGCATTCATTCAGAATACCGGCTATATTGTAAACAAACGAATCGTAGTTGTCGACAAGCAAAAGTCGCAAGGAATCCATATTGTCATCAGCGCTTCTTGGTGCAAAATTAATGAAGTTTCAGTAATTTTAGACCATGAAACCGCAGCTCCCTGCAATGGATATCGATCATCTGCGCCAGGCCATGAACGAGCTTGGCGCATCATCAGTTCCGTTTCTATGGGGTGTCGACTACGAGCTCTCCAAAGGATTTCTCATTCAAAAACCGCTGGAGACAACCTCACTGCTATGGAACATAAAAGGTGTCGGCAACGACAGTGCCCTACGCAACATCAGAAGAAAGATAAGCCTGAGAGAAGAGACACCGCCTGAGCCGGAATACCGCGAGAAGTTCGCGACCGTCCGGCAAGGCCTCATGAGAGGCGACTCTTTTCTCGCAAACCTCACGGTCGCATCACGCGTCACACCCGACTGCACCCTTGAAGAAATCTACGCCAGTGTCAAAGCGCCATACAAGCTCCTGATACCCGGGCAATTTCTATGTTTCTCACCCGAGTCGTTTGTGAGAATACAATCAGGCCATATATCGACCTACCCAATGAAAGGCACCATCGATGCCTCGGTACCCGATGCCGCCGACAGACTCATCGGCGACTACAAGGAACTCTGTGAGCACTTCACTATAGTCGACCTGATGCGAAACGACCTGAATTCAGTGGCGGCAGATGTGAAAGTCAGCCGGTTCAGATACATCGACCGGATAGAGACACACAACGGAGCCATACTACAGACAAGTTCCGAGATAATAGGCCGCCTGTCACCTGAAAAAGCACACTCGTTCGGCGACATCATACTGCCACTCCTGCCGGCAGGAAGCATATGCGGAGCACCCAAACCGGCAACCCTGCGGCTCATCTCGCAGGCCGAATCCCAAAAACGCGGATGGTACACAGGAGTCTTCGGCTACTTCGACGGAAATACGATGGACAGCGCAGTCATGATAAGATGCATCCAGCGCGCACACGACAACAACCTCTACTTCCACAGCGGAGGCGGAATAACTGTCAACAGCGTCTGCGAGGAAGAATACAACGAAATCACAGCCAAAATATACCTGCCGCAAAACACATGAAAGACAGCACTTTTGTCGAGACAATAAGAATTGCCGACGGAGATCCGCAACTGATCGGATACCACCAGCAGCGACTGCGCCGCACAATCCTCGAGGCCTTCGGCTCTGAGACCCACATAGATCTGCGGCAGATACTTTCCCCCCGATTCATCTCAGGCAACTGCACGGCTGCAGCCCCGCACGACACACTGAAATGCAGGATTGTCTACTCGACCGAAATCAGGCAGATCGAAATTCTGCCCTATACACCTAAAGAAATCAGAAGCCTCAGAATCGTCTGCGGCGAAGACATCGACTACCATCTCAAAAAAAGCGACCGAAGCGACCTGACGAGGCTCGCCTCGCTGCGGGGAGACTGCGACGAAATCATCATATCCCGAAACGGCGGCATAATCACCGACACCTCCTACAGCAACCTCGTTTTCGTCACCGTGGACCGGCAGTTGCTGACGCCCTCCGACCCGCTGCTGAAAGGCGTGATGCGCCAAAGCCTGCTCGATTCAGGAGTCATAAAAGAAGCCCGTCTGACATGCACAGACATTATATCGGGAGAAAACATCACCCATGCCGTAATGATAAACGCCATGCTTCCGCTTGACCTTTCACGGGCCATCCCGATCGACAGAATAAAGACCTAAAAAAAGAGGAGCCACATCAAAAGTCGCTCCTCTTTTATTATAATCTGTCAGGCCATCACACCCAGCGGGTATAGGCGAAGTCCATGCGGTGAGGCAGATGCGGATTCTTGGGATACAGACGGAAACCATAACGGTAAACGCCGGCATCATTCATAGGCACGGTCAGATGATAGGTGACAACATTGCCGTCGACCTTCTCGACATCAAACTCGAAGCGGGTCACAAATTTATCTTCTCCGTCCTCGACCTTGTAAACCACCAGCTCTGCGCCGAGATCACGTCCGATACCATTGGTGTCGACAACAATTGTGGTATCGTTCTTGGCTCCGGCGATCGTGTTTCCGTGCTCCGAGGCCACGACATCCAGAACCTTAATACCGTCCCATGCTGCGGCAACCTTCTCTTTCCATGCCACGATCTCGCGGGCAAGCTTGTAGTTGTCGGCGGCAAGACGTGCGCTGCGCTCCCCCTCCTTGTTATAGAAGCGAGCGATATAGTCGTCGATCATGCGCTTCATCGTGAAGTGCGGGGCGATATGTCCGATCGAACGCTTGATATACTGGATCCACTCGGGAGAGTAACCCTTGGAGTTCTGGGCATAGTAAAGAGGTATGATCTCATTCTCGAGCATCGAGTAGATAGTGGCGGCGTCGAGCTTGTCCTGCTGATCCTGCTGCTCGGGCGAGAATGTGCGCTTGTCGGTAAGAGCCCAGCCGGCCTTCTCGTCAAACTTATAACCCTCATACCACCATCCGTCGAGCACCGAGAAATTCAGCACGCCGTTCATCTCGGCCTTCTCACCCGATGTGCCGGAAGCCTCCAGAGGACGAGTGGGAGTGTTCAGCCAGATATCCACACCGGTCACAAGACGCTTGGCGACAATCATGTTGTAATCCTCGAGGAAAATGATCTTGCCGAGGAACTGAGGCATACGCGAGATCTCCATGATACGCTTGATCAGACCCTGACCGGCACCATCGGCGGGATGAGCCTTTCCCGAGAAAATAAACTGAACTGGGAACTTGTCGTTGTTGACGATCTTGTCTAGACGCTCGAGATCTGTAAAGAGAAGATGCGCGCGCTTGTAGGTTGCGAAGCGACGGGCAAAACCGATGATAAGCGCATTGGGATTGATCTTGTCGACAACCTTCATTACTGCCGACGGATCGCCCTGGTTTGCAAGCCATTTTGCTTTGAAATCGCGCTTCACGAAATTCACAAACTTCTCCTTCATCATGCGACGCATTGCCCAGATGTCCTCGTCGGCCACATTGAAGATACCCTTCCAGCACTCGGGATCGCTCTGATGGTCAAATACCTGCTCGCCCAGAACCTTGGAGTAAAAATCCTTCCACTCGGTTGCGGCCCATGTAGGCATATGCACGCCGTTGGTCACATAACCCACGTGGCTCTCCTGCCAGGAATAACCCTTCCAGATTCCGGCAAACATCTTCTTGGACACCTCACCGTGAAGCCAGCTGACACCATTGGCCTCCTGACAGGTATTCAGAGCGAACACACTCATCGAGAAACGGTCGTTGGTATCGGGATTCTCACGGCCCATGTTCATCAGATCACTCCAGCTGATGCCGAGCTTTGCAGGATATTCACCCATATACTTGCCGAAAAGACCCTCGTCGAAATAATCGTGTCCTGCCGGAACGGGAGTGTGGACGGTATAGAGACTTGATGCACGCACCATCTCAAGAGCCTCATTGAAATTAAGATGCTTCTCCTGAACGTAATCGACGAGACGCTGAAGATTGAGAAGAGCGGCATGACCCTCGTTGCAGTGGTAGAGAGTGGATTCGATACCGAGTTTCTTAAGCATAAGCACACCGCCGATACCGAGAAGATACTCCTGCTTGATACGGTTTTCCCAGTCACCGCCATAAAGCTGGTGAGTGATCGGACGGTCAAACTCCGAGTTCATGTCGAAGTCAGTATCCATCAGATAAAGCTTCATGCGGCCAACGTTCACACGCCATACATGGCTGTAGACGATACGTCCGGGATAAGGAACCTCAAGGATCATCGGATGACCGTTCTCATCCATTACCTGCTCGATAGGAAGCTGGTTGAAGTTCTGAGGCTCATAATTGGCGATCTGCTGGCCGTCGACCGACAGCGTCTGGGTGAAATATCCGTAACGGTAGAGGAAGCCGACAGCAGTCTTGTCAACGCAGCTGTCCGAAGC
>JAIDKP010000435.1 GCA_029051445.1 Muribaculaceae bacterium
GTTGGGACCCATGCGGTCACCGAGCTCGTCACGTGAATTGGTGCTCGTGTAGGTCAGGCGCACAGGTTCGCCGCCGATAGCCGGCATAAGATAAACCTCGCGGTTGCCGTCATATTCGCCTGTAAAAGCGATCCGCTTGCCGTCTGGTGAGAAACGGGCGAACATCTCGTAACCCTGATGTGATGTGAGAGGTTTGGCCTCGCCACCTGAGATAGGCACGCTGTAGAGGTCGCCTGCATAGCTGAAAACGATTTCACTGCCATTGGTGGCGGGGAACCGTAGCAGACGGGCCTCGTCGGCCGATGCTGCGGTAGCCACACCTGCAGTCAGAAGCGCAAAGATTAGCTCTCTTTTCATTTCTGTTGGATGTAATACTTTGATTGGATTGTTTCTTTGACCCAAAAATAGTAATTTATTCCATACTTCAGGTGTGTTAAATGGCCATTTATTATCGGAAAAATTGTATTTTTGGGGAAAGAATGATTATATGCTGATAAAATGAAAACAAACAGACCCTTTTGTTTAACAGTGATGTTGTTGATTGCCTCAACAGTATTAGCAATAGCATCGGAACCGTTTAATGGGTTACTGCTTGATTTTAAAGGCAAACCCATTAAAGGCGCGAAAATTTATGTGCATAATCCAAAACATTATGCCAAGTCTGATAAATTGGGTCGCTTTGGACTTACAGATGTCAAAGGTAACGACACGCTTCATATTGTCTATAAAAAACATGTCTATGACGTTGAAGTCGATGGAGCCAAAGGTATGAGCATCAAAATAGATGAGTACCGGGCAATGGGGACAGAAAACGAAGAGCTTGTGCTTGCAGGAATGGGGTATGTCAAAAAAAGAGAATATCTTGGGCCTCTTGGCAGTGTGACAGGTGAGCAGCTTGCTGCTACAGGTGAAACAGATCTGATTAAGGCAATGCGCGGGAAGATACCGGGTGTGCATGTAATAGAGACCGCAAATGGCGTAAATGTGAATGTGCGCAATACGACATCATTTAATGCAGGAACATCTCCGCTTTGGATAGTGGATGGGATGGAATCAACGATTCCTCCGTCGCTCAGGGTCATGGAAGTAGAGAAAGTGGATGTGATCAAGGATGGTGCCGGTTATGGAACTCGTGGGGCAAACGGTGTGATTATAGTGACATTGAAAGGAACCAACAAATAAAAAAACTTCTCAAGCTTTGGTTGAGAAGTTTTTGTGTTGCTAAAATAATGGTGCTATAATTGTTCATATCCAGTTGTATCGCAGTACATGTGATCAGGGCGCGATGCATCTGGCTCAACTGGATTCTGTTTACATCGTCCATAATGTTTGGTACTGTCATTCCAACAGCACCAAGACCATTCTTCCTTATTTTTACATGCACTGTATTTGCTCCCATCTCCAGAAGTACATTCTAATCCGGAAGGTGGATAATCTGTCGTTTTTCCACATGTAGCACGAATCTGCTTTGCTTCCTCTGCACTGACGGGCTCAAAAATGGGCTTTTTGTTTTTATTATCCATGAGATTTAAATTTAAATTAGATATTGAAGCAGATATTTTGTAACAATCAAAATGATGTATTAGTTTTTGATTCAATTATAAGATATCTAAATAAAACAAATAGGACTTCATGATAGTCACCCATTAATATAATTATTGAAGTGATTTAAACTTATGACATTTTAAGATTTAAGACTGATTTGAGGCTATTTCGGGATCGCGATGAGGGAGCAATGGGGCTCCATTGTGACCGAAGAGAGGTCTTGAAATAGCCCGAAGCAGACTTGAAGCTTAAATTGCATGGTTTAGTTCACTTCCGGATTAACATTTTGTAATAAGTTTAAATCACTTCATTTAATATATTGTCGGAAAATTGTATTTTTGGGGTAAAAATAAATAAATCGATCATGTTTAAAACTGCGTTTTCAATCATGGCCGGCATTACATTGCTGTCGGCATGTTCAGGCAAAGAGACAACGGCAGAGACGCCCGACAACGATGTCTTTTTTGCCGATCCCACAATCATCAATCTCAACGGCCAATATTATATTGCCGGTACACAAGAGTCTGATCCTCCTGGATTTACAGTTCTTTGCTCAGGCGATCTGTTGAACTGGACTCCGGCATTTTCCGACACGTTGCCAAATCTTATGCCGGGCGACAACGTGTTTGGTACCAAAGGGTTCTGGGCTCCGCAGTTTGTGCCGACCGACTCTTGCGTCTACATGTTCTATACTGCCAACGAGCAGATCGCGCTTGCCAAAGCCGACTCAATCAATGGCCGATACACCTGGGACGGCACGGCTATCGACGACTCGGAGAAAAACATCGACCCGTTTCTGTTTACCGACACCGACGGCCGCCACTATCTCTATCATGTGCGTTTCGACCATGGCAACTGGCTGTGGGTAGGTGAGTTTGATTTCAACACCGGCCATTTTGTCGACGGCACACTCAAGCCGGTTTTCCGCAACGACCAGCAATGGGAACACACGCTTGCCTATGAAAGCGCTCCGATAATGGAAGGTCCCACCGTGATACGCCTCGGTGATCTCTATTATTTGTTTTATTCGGCTAACCATTTTATGAGTCCGGACTATGCAGTGGGATATGCCACAGCTGAGTCGCCCCTCGGCCCCTGGACCAAGAATCCGGACAACCCCATAATACACCGTAACATAGTAGGGGAGCGCGGATCGGGTCATGGCGACGTGTTCACCGATCTTGACGGCAACATGCGCTATGTCTACCATGTTCACAACTGCGACACGGTACCCAATCCGCGCCGATCACGCATTGTCACGCTGAAGATTGACGACAGCACCGTTCCGGCCGGCATCACGGTCGATACCGCTACAATACTCCATCCGTCGCGTTGATCATTAATTTAATTCAAAGGCATAGAGTCCCGGGAGTTTGATAAAAACTTTCGGGACTCGTTTCATTCTGCTAACTTTGCATCGTTTTCAAAGTTTGCGTCTATGTCCGATATAAAACAACAGAACACAGCTTTCCGAGTATTGCTGGCTATAAGTGTGGCTCATCTGCTCAACGATGCGGTGCAGTCGGTGATTCCTGCGATATATCCTATCTTGAAAGAAGAGTTTGCGTTGACATTCACTCAGATAGGCTTGATTACATTTGTCTTTCAGATGACTTCGTCGATATTGCAGCCGTTTGTCGGGCGATATGCCGACCGTCATCCAAGCCCGTTTGCTTTGTCGGTGGGTATGTGTATTTCGTTGGTTGGTATTGTACTGCTCGCATTTGTGGCAAATTTCGGTATGATGGTACTTTCGGTGTCGGTCATAGGCATGGGGTCGTCTATATTTCATCCCGAGGCTTCGCGTGTGGCGCAGATGGCCGCTGGAGAACGAAAAGGATTGGCGCAGTCGATCTTTCAGGTGGGGGGCAATGGAGGCAGTGCTGTCGGTCCGTTGCTTGCCGCGCTGATAATTCTCCCAAATGGCATACGTGCCGCCGCGTGGTTTGCGGTCGCGCTGGTTGCAGGCGCGTTTGTGGTCATCAAAGTTGGGTTCTGGTATCGCCGTATTGTCGCATCGCACATGGCGGCGGAAGTGCGACGCCGGGTGAGCGTGCTTGATCTGTCGCCGAGGCAGGTGCGCAACGCTATGATAGTGCTTGTCGTGCTCACATTCTCAAAGCAATTCTATCTTGCGAGTATGTCGAGCTATTTTACATTCTTTCTGATGGATAAGTTCGGTATATCGGTCCGCGATTCGCAGCTGTGCCTTTTTGCGTTTCTGGCGGCATCGGCCATAGGCATCATTGCCGGTGGATGGATAGGCGACAGGATTGGCCGAAAATATGTCATATGGTGTTCCATACTCGGTGCGGCTCCTTTTGCACTCATGCTTCCGTATGCCGGACTGGTTATGACGATAGTTCTGGCTGTTGTCATCGGACTTGTAATATCTTCGGCATTCTCGGCGATACTTGTTTTTGCGACAGAACTTAAACCCGCCCATGTCGGCACTATTGCCGGACTGTTTTTCGGGTTGTCATTTGGGCTTGGAGGTATTGGTGCGGCATTTTTCGGATGGCTTGCCGAAAAAACAAGCATTGAGTTTGTATTTCAGGTCAGCACATTGCTCCCGTTGCTTGGCATAGTGGCCGCATTCCTCCCCGACATGCGCAAGGTCGATCGCGGCAACTGACCTGATTATCAGGTCAGTTATGCGCCATGTCGTAGTCGGCGCGATGTTTCATGACTCGCTTCATGTTTTTCAGAGCCCACTCTGTCAGTTGGTTGATGAGTGGAATTAGCGACTTGCCGGTGTCAGTAAGCGTGTATTCAACTTTTGGAGGAACCTGTGGGTACACCTTGCGGCTTATGAGGCCGTCGGCTTCAAGTGTCTTAAGAGTACCCGACAGCATTCGGGTCGAGATGTCGGGGATCATGCGGGCGAGTTCGTTAAACCTCACAGTTTTCTTGTCGTTGATTACAAGCAGGACAAGCAGAGACCACTTGTCGCCGAATCGTGCCACTACGTTCCTTATGGGGCAAATCTCTATTATTGAATTTCTTTCAGCTGATTTCACTGCAGGACTTTATATGCTTTATTTTGTAAAGTAAGTAATAAAATTGCACATACTGTTGCATCTGTAAGAAAAAGTTTTGAAAAATGATATTGCTAATTTGTTGGTCTCCTGCAAAAGTGATAAAATGGTTACTATTGGGGTAAAAAGTAACTTATTGATAGATAGGCGAATGAAGTATAACTTTGCAGCGTCTTTAAAACAATAACATCAATGAAACAGATTCAGAAATTATCGGAGGCTGAAAACTACAGTGCGATCAATCTCGGCAGACTCGCTGATATCAAAGACTACATTCTGCAGCTCGGTCCGGAAGTAAAAATACCGGGAAAGGTTTTTGGCGGTCAGGCAGTCCTGGCCACCGGAGGTGACTTCTCCTTTCAGGTATTTGCACCCGGCCAGGAGACTGGCTTTCTGCATACCCACAAGAGTCATGAGGAACTTTACTTCTTTCTTGCCGGAAAGGGTGAATTTCAGGTCGACGGTGTCGTATTTCAGGTTCAGGAAGGGAGTGTTGTGCGCGTCGCTCCGGCCGGCCGTCGCTCGGTGCGCAATAATGGCGATGAACCTCTTATTATGCTGTGCGTGCAATATCGTGGCAATACGTTTACTGCCGACGATGTCACCGACGGCGTGATTCTTGCCGACCCCGTAAGTTGGAAATAAAACAGCCTTTTGTCTCATAACACGGGATTCGGCCGTTTTCCGGCTGGATCCCGTTGTTTTTCAGAAGTCATTTTAGTTTTCTCATGGCATCGGAAAGTGGCTCGAGACCTATCGACTCGCGACGCATGTCTACATTGGCGGCATCCCTGATCGGATAAACTTTTGCGGCTTTTCGGCCATCCGATTCTTCCCAGTAATATTGGGTGCCGTATATCTGTTGCTCGCCGCTGTTGACGAGTATGCGGTCCTCGAGCATCGCGATCTGTATGCGGTTCAGGTCACCTCTTATCACACCTTCTTTCAGCATCGGCAAAGCTTCTTTCTGAGTCTCTATGTCGGCATGCTGTATCACGAGCCATATTGTGGAGCATGCGTTACCCACAAGATCCTTGCCGGGCCAGCCGTGGATATGCAGTATCTCTTTGATTTCTGCAAGATTTTTCGCGTCGGTCTCGATCATTTCATCAGTCAGGACTTTTACTTTAACTGAGTCTTGTGGCTGTGCTTTGTAGGCTTGCAAAAACCGGTGCCTTACATCTTGATCGGCTTTCCATATCGCAAGCAGACGTTGACGTAGCGGGCGGTCATAGTTTGCTTCGATGCGCTCCATGCGGCTTGCCATCGTGTCGGCGAAAGCGTGCCAATCGTCAAGTGCGGTTAGCGGTGCTAGTTCGCCGTTGGCCGGATTATCCATATACCAGTCCTTATCCATTGCGGCAATCTCTTGGAGCATAGACATTGCAAATGATAGTTCGCCGGTTTGGGCGGCTGCACAGGCTGTGTTGACCATAGTCTCTGTTTCTTGTTTGTCTCTAAGCGACATCGCTTTTTTCAGATGGTTCAGTGCTTGTGGATAGTCATTGGCGATAAGGCATGAGTCGGCTTTAGCAATATTTACGATATACTTCCTTTCACGGTCATGCTTTATCTCCTGTCCGATCATGTAATTGCCGAAAGCGAGTTTACGGTGGCTGTTGACGGTATTCGACCAGAATTCGACAGCCTTGTGGTCGTTGACATCCTTTCTGAAAAAAGCACGATACATCTGCCTTTTCAGATTCATCTTCTTGGTCTGTTTTGTCTCTGTCTGGAACACTAATATCTGGGCGAGTGGCCGGTCAACATATGTGTAATAGTCGACAACGAGTATCTGTTTCTTTCTACGGTCGAAAAAAGTGTAGGTGAACATTTCTTCAGGCTTCCTTATCCAGTCTTCGCCGAAGTCATCGTAGACCCACATCGTGTAGGGGTGCTCTCCGTCAATGTTTGATGAGACCGACGAAGGTTGGATGCCGTTTCGTTCAGGACGTGGCACGACAAACATTGTCGTCATATCCGGTGCATAAAACAGCACTTCTGCGCTGTCGAGTCCGGTGGTGTGAAGAATCTGCCCCATGAATTTTTCAAGACCGGGGTATTTCTGCATTGAGTCGCGCGACGATATTATCGGCATGTCGACAGGTAAAAGCCGGTTGCCGAATGTCAGACGGTAGGTGGTATCTTCGTTGATGATCTGCCCGTAGTGCTCGCTAAGATTCCACTGGTGGTCGGCAAAACGCAGATGATGTGTGCTTTGGCATCCGGCAATCGTCAGTACCAGGAGTATAGTTAGGATATGGGCTGTCGCTCTCATGAGGGTGGTTTTGATATTTGCGGGTAAAGCTATGCACTGACCGGTACATTTCATCTTATTTTTGAATTGATAAGTCTTAATAATTCTTAGCTGTCTTAGCCTTTTCTGAATTTGTTATGTAATTTTAAACCGATGAAACACTTTAAGCTCATATCGGTTTCATGTCTTGCAGTCATTGTTGTGGCTACGCTGGTCATGTCGTGGTGTGTATGTGGTGTGTATAAAAATGTCAGATCCGATGTCATGCGCACTGTCGCCGAGTGTGTGCGCCGTGCCGATGTGATGGAGTTGATATCACGTATGGAATCCCCGTTCGGGCGTGCCGATGAGGCTGCGGTGCGTCTGGGCTCTTATGTGGCGGCCGGACAGTCGAAGGATGGACTTATTGTTGCATCCGATACGCTTAAAACTTCTCTTGCCGCGCTATTGCGTTTCGGACTTGATTTCGGCGATGGCAGAGAACATACCGACTTTCAGGTGCTTGACAGTATTCTGCGATGTGAGTTGCATCGTTATGGGCTTTATCCGGAACAAGTCTTTGTGTTGCCTCCCGGCGTGCCACCCGGGGCTGACTCAAGGCTGTGGTCATGTGAATACCGTGTCACTCCTGTTTCCGATGTTGAGTATATAGCGTATATAAGTCCGCTTGATGCGCATATATTGCAAAATATGTCCTCTCTGATAATATCAGGCGTTGTACTTGTTTTGGCTGTCGCGGTTATTGTGGTATATCTTATTCTGACAGTGAGGCGTCTGCGCACTATCGAGCAGATGAAGGATGATTTCACCCATAACATGACACATGAACTAAAGACACCGGTGGCTGTTGCCATGTTGGCTGCCGACTCATTGTTGAGGTATTACGATCCTTCCGATGAGACACGCAACAGGCGTATGCTCGGGATTGTAGTGGAGCGGCTTGGAGTTTTGACTGACATGATCGAGAAGATCCTGTCGGTTAGCATGGAGCGCTTCAGGCATGTAAGATTGAATATGATGCAGGTAAATGTCGTTACGGTGATCGATGAAGCCGTGCGGCAGATAAAGATAAAAGCTGAAAAGGAAGTGAATATTACAGTCTCTGTTGATCCTGCCGAACTTGTTATAGAAACAGATCCGCTTCATTTCAGTAATATACTGTCTAATCTGCTTGATAACGCCGTAAAGTATTCTGAAAGATCTGTGAATATTGCTGTTAGAGCTTCGGCTCATGGGCTGACTGTCGAAGATGACGGAATTGGAATTGATAACGATGATCTTACGCATATCTTTGATAAATTTTATCGTGCGACAGATGGCGATCGATACAGAGTGTCGGGATTCGGTATAGGGCTTTATTATGTCAGGCATATTGTCGACCTGATGGGGTGGAGCATAACGGTCGGGAGCCGGAAGGGGAGTGGTACGAAATTCACGATTGTCTGGTATGGAGAAAAAATATAAAATCCTGTTGGTCGAGGATGATTCGACCCTGGCGTATATCGTGGCCGATGCTCTCGGGCGTGAGGGGTTTGAAGTCTCATGTGCATCCGATGGTGAGGCAGGACTGGAAGCGGTCGATGTGTTCAGGCCTGATGTGGTTATTGCCGATGTGATGATGCCACGCATGAGCGGATTTGAGATGGTGCGTCGCATCAGAGCCGTTGACCCGGTGTTGCCGGTTTTGTTTCTCACAGCACGTACATCGGTCGATGATCTTGTCAAAGGTTTTGACTCAGGAGGTAATGACTATCTTCGTAAACCGTTTCAGATTGTTGAGTTGGTCGTTAGGGTAAAGGCGCTGCTTAATCGTGTGGGAACATTCCAGCCGGCCGATGAAATAATTGAGGTGTCAGGCTGTCGTCTTGACGTGGTACGTCAGAAACTCACTTTAAACGGCACCGATCAGTCTCTTTCGCACATTGAGACTTCTATTCTATGTCTGCTGTTTGCCCGTCCCAATCAGGTTGTCGACGCAGAGACAATCATGATGAACGTCTGGCACAATGATGATTTTGGGAACTACAACCGCCTGCATGGTTTTATTCACAAACTGCGCAAGTATCTTGCCCGGTCGGCTCTTGATATTGTGAATGTGCGTTCTGTCGGATATCGTCTTGTTGTCACGAAGTCTGCGGAATGATTAGGATTGCGTGGCGTATTTTGTATTTTTGTACGCAGCAAAGCAGATCTGATGAAGAATACTGATATCAAAACAATCGAGGATTTATGTGTGAGGTGGTGTGGCACATTGCCGGCCTCAATATCGCAATTGCCTGGAGCGGGTTCTTCAAGGCGATATTATCGTGTGGCGACAGGAGCAGGGAGAAGCGTTATAGCTACGATTGGCACATCGGTCAAAGAAAACGAGGCGTTTATAACTATGTCTCGGCACTTTGTGTCGCAAGGGCTTGATGTGCCCGAAGTGTTTGCTGTGACAGACGACGGCATGGCATATCTTCAGTCTGATCTTGGCGATACGTCTTTGTTCGACTCTCTGGCATCGGCAAGAGCTACAGGAACCTGGTCGCAAGACAATGTCAAAGTCCTTGAAAAAACGGTTAAATCGCTTGTCGATCTACAGTTTACAAATGTCAGTGATATTGATTTCTCGCGCTGTTACCCTCTGCCGTCTATGGATAGGCGTTCGGTCATGTGGGATCTCAATTATTTTAAATACTGCTTTTTGAAGGCAGTTGTCTCTGAAATCGACGAGGTGCGTCTTGAGGCCGACTTTGAGCGTCTGGCCGACATGGTGCTTTCCGATGAAGTGCCTTCCGGTTTTATGTATCGTGATTTCCAGTCGCGCAACGTCATGTTGAATGACGGCACTCCTTGTTTTATTGATTTTCAGGGCGGTCGCCGTGGCCCGTGTCTCTATGATATCGTTTCGTTTCTGTGGCAGGCAAAAGCGGCATACCCGGCTGATCTTAGAGCGCACCTGCTTGATGTCTATGCCGAAGCATTGAATGAAAAGATTGGTTGTGATACAGAGGTGCTCTATCGCCATTTGTCTTCATTTATATTGTTACGCACGCTTCAGGTGCTCGGAGCCTATGGCTTCCGTGGCTATTTTGAACGTAAAACACATTTTCTGCAGAGTATTCCTAGGGCTCTTGACAATCTTTCGGAACTGTTTGATAAATATGGCTTCGACCGGTTACCTTATTTGCGTGAAGTGATGACAGAAGTGATCGCAGAAATGCTTAAGCCGGATGCCGATAAACGTACTACACTGAAAGTAAAAGTTGCAAGCTTTTCATATCGCGTAGGCTATCCGGAAGATCAGTCCGGTAATGGCGGAGGCTTTGTATTTGATTGCCGTGCTGTGACCAACCCCGGAAAGTTTGATCGTTATAAGCCGCTGACAGGGCTTGATGCACCTGTCATAGAGTTTATTGAGTCAACCGATGAAATGCGTGAATTCCTTGACAATGCTTTTGCTCTGGTGTCTGCAAGCATTAGAAAGTATTTGAAGCGCGGATTCACAGATCTTAGTGTGGCATTCGGGTGCACAGGTGGTCGCCATCGTTCTGTCTATGCCGCGCAGCACATGGCGGAGCGTATCAGCCGTGAGTTTGGGGTCGAAGTTGAGATCTTGCACCGTGAACGTAAAATCCATAGTATTCTCCCCGCAAGATGACCGCAATGATTTTTGCGGCGGGGCTTGGCTCGCGTCTGGCTCCGCTGACCGACAATTGTCCTAAGGCATTGTTGCCTGTTGCCGGAGTTCCGATGATAGAGCGGGCTGTTACGTTGCTTCGGGACAGCGCAGGTGTTGATAGGGTAGTGGTGAACATACACTCTCATGCCGACATGATTGAGCGATGGGTCAATGAAAACAGTCAAAGGCTTGGTGTTGAAATTTTGTTGTCCGATGAGCGTGAATTGCTGCTCGACACTGGCGGAGGACTGCTTCGTGCTTCGTGTCTGCTGGATCATGAAGACGACGTGATACTGTATAATGCGGATATTGTCACAGATATTGACCTCGGTAAGATGCTTGAGGATCACAGGACCTCTGGAGCCGATGTGACTCTGCTCACGGCCGATCGCGTTACTTCGCGCAAACTGCTTTTTGACGCGGAGGGAAAAATGCATGGATGGATAAATTTAGGATCAGGAGAAACACGGCCTCCCTGTCTTGCTGGTAAAACCGACTCGCTGACTCCGCTTGCTTTCGGAGGTATACACATTGTTGGACGCGCGGTATTCTCTTTTTTGCATGAATATGCGGCACAGGTCGGCGATGTATTTTCGATAACGCCGTTTTATATCGAGATGTGTCGCCGGCTTGATATAATGTCGTGGCGCCAGCCCGGTGCGACTCGGTGGATTGATGCCGGTAAGCCGGTGTCATATGCCGAAGCGCAAACACTCTGTGGTGTTGATAACTGCTTGAATATGTAAATATGTCTTTGCTTTTGACCGTGGATTGTCAGTTAAAAAGAGTGTACATTTGCAATCCGATAGACAGCCTATTTCATTCTCTCATCAACAGAAATCACACTAAAGCATGAGCGACATTATCAGACTCCTTCCTGACTCCGTTGCAAACCAGATCGCAGCCGGCGAGGTGATACAGCGTCCGGCATCTGTAGTAAAGGAGTTAGTTGAAAATGCGGTCGATGCAGGTGCAACTACTGTCGATATTGTTCTAAAAGACGCCGGCCGCACATTAATCCAGGTTATTGACAATGGCACAGGCATGTCGGCTACCGACGCGCGTCTTGCATTTGAACGTCACAGCACGTCAAAAATAAAAGAGGCCGCCGATCTTTTTGCACTCCGTACGATGGGATTCCGTGGAGAGGCGCTCGCTTCTATTGCGGCTGTAGCACAGCTCGATGTTCGCACAATGCTTCATGGAGAAAGTCTTGGCTCGAGACTCGCAATTTCCGGATCTCAGGTAGAGTCGCAGACATCCGAAGTGTGTGCGCCCGGAACAAATATGATGGTTAAGAATCTGTTTTTCAATGTTCCGGCGCGTCGCAAGTTTCTTAAAAAAGATTCAGTCGAACTCAGTAACATTGTTCATGAATTTGAGAGACTTGCACTGGTTAATCCGGATATTGAACTTTCGCTTACACATAATGACAAATTGCTGCATCGGCTTGGGAAGGTTCCGTTGAAGCAACGCATTGGTGATCTCTTTGGACGTCAGGTTGAAAACCAGCTGATTCCTGTAGAGACAACAACGAGTATTGTCAAGATCTCAGGATTTATCGGGCACCCGTCAAATGCCCGTAAACGCAATGCCTTGCAGTACTTCTTTGTTAATGGGAGGAATATGCGTCATCCTTATTTCCACAAGGCCGTCATGACATGCTATGAGCCCCTTATCACCAGTGAAGTGCAGCCAAACTATTTTCTCTCATTTGAAATTGATCCTTCTGCGATAGATGTCAATATCCATCCGACCAAAAATGAGATCAAATTTGAAAATGAGCAGCAGATATGGCAGATATTGATTGCCGCGGTTAAGGAAGCTCTCGGAAGATTTAATATCGGACCGGCTCTTGAGTTTAATCTTGCCGACAGTCCGGAAATCCCTGCGATGGGAACAGGAAAACATATCAGTGTACCTTCTGCAGGTGCAGGTGCATCATCCTATAACCCTTTTAGCGAGTCATTGTTGACCGGTGGGGGATCCGGCAGCTTTCCATGGTCACGGGATAATAGTGCGCGTGCGGCAAAGGGATGGGAGACGCTCTATGCTCCTTCCGATTCATTGGTCGACAGTGCTGCCGATTTCGATATTCCCGCTGCCGATGACACATTCTCATCGCAGTTGCAGCTTGATGGCATGACAGAAAAGTCGGCTATGGCATCGATGGCCAACTTGCAGGCAGGAGGAAAATATATAATCTCATACACACGTGAGGGACTGACTATCGTAGATCAGCATCGTGCACACCTTAAAGTGCTTTATGAGGAATATATAAGTCAGATACACGATGGAGGCTTCCCGACGCAGGCACTTATGTTTCCTGCTTCGGTACAGCTGGACGCTTCACATTCGATAATGCTTGACAGCATAATCGACAGCATTGAGGCACTTGGATTCAGGTTGAAATCATGCAGTGACGGATGTTGGGATATTGAGGGGGTACCATCGGTGCTTAAAGGCACTGACGGAAGTGAGGCATTGCTCGATATGATACAACAGGTGATTGATGGAACAACTGCGGGTGACGACGCTGATGTTGAGGGACTCACGCATATTCTTGCACTTTCGCTGGCTCGTTGCGCTGCAATACGCTATGGTCAGATACTGTCGGTAGAAGAAACAGAACACTTGCTTGCATCGTTATTTGCGCTTTATGATCCATTGTACACTCCTGACGGGAAGAAAATAATACTTACCATTCAGTATGACGAGATAGAGAAGCGCCTGACATTATAATGATAATTGCTTGTAATTGTCTTGATAATAGGTGAGTATATCAGGGCTAATGCGGGATTCAAAAAAAAATATCGAAAAAAAGTAGAATTTGTTTTGGAGATTTAAAAGAAAGATGTAACTTTGCACTCGTTAAAACCAAACGCCATTAGGCATAGAGATGCTGCGAATATGGTTTGTTCGGTTCGTAAAATATAAATTGCCTTGTGGTGTAATGGTAGCACGTCGGATTCTGGTTCCGCCTGTGAGGGTTCGAATCCTTCCAAGGCAACA
>JAIDKP010000436.1 GCA_029051445.1 Muribaculaceae bacterium
CATTGGGTCTGGCTTGGCGGGCTACTCCTGATTGCCCGCCCACGGCTGCTGGGCCGGCCGGCGTTCGGGGGGTGTGGGTGTTTCCGACTTACAGCTGGGGGGTGCCTCCGGTAGTGGCGGATTTTATCGGTCGTGTCGCTATTGAAGGTGACACGTCGGCCGCTGTGCACTATATGGTGACCACCTGTGGCGATGATATAGGCCGCGCTGATGTGCAGTGGGCGCGGCTGGTGGAACGCCGCGGCTGGAAGGCCGGTGGCCGCTGGTCGGTTCAGATGCCTAATACATATGTGTGTATGAAGGGGTTTGATGTCGATCGAAAATCGGTCGAGCAAGGCAAGCTTGCTTTGATGCCTGCTCGTGTTGACAGGATAGCTTCTGCGATCGCGTCATGCTCGACCGAGACAGATGTGACGCGTGGCAGCTGGAGCCGGTTTAAGACATCGGTCATATATCCGTGGTTCAAGCGGTTTGAGATGTCTCCCGGTCCGTTCAGAGTATCTGACAAGTGTATCGGGTGCGGTGAGTGTGAACGTGGCTGTCCGACATGTAATATCACTCATGATGAGGTTACTCACAAGCCTGTATGGAGTGATCGATGTGCTTTGTGTTTACGCTGTTATCATTATTGCCCGGTCAATGCAATCGCTTATGGAAAAACAACTCTCGGAAAAGGGCAGTACAGATGTCCTGAGGACTCATGATTTCAGGATTACTTTTGGTTCGATCAACCGAGTCGCTGTAAACCACCTTGCTTCACGATGGTGGTGGGTCGTCGTTTTGCCGTTGACGGTGTTTGCGGTTATGGGGATTTATGTCGATGAGCGGTGGATTTTTCTGATTCCGATATCGAGCTGTCTGATTTTTCCGTTTTTCGGTGTAATGGCTTTTGTGGCTCAGACATCTACTCCGCGTCTGGCGCAGTCGACCAGGCTTCACTATGCAGAGATAAGCGGCGAGTGGATAAGACTTGTGCCTGTGCCAGATGAAATTACTCCCGACAACCGTATGCCATATATGATTTATGCCGATGAGATTGCAGATACGTCGGTGGCGGGCCATAATTTTGTGGTGTATCTGCGTGGCGGGTCTTTTTTGTTGATTCCGAGGGATTCTACCGACGATGAATTGGCTCTTGCCGATGCTATAGACGCGCTTGTTCAGTAGCGTGTGGCCATTTAACACAGTGAAATGGCAGAAGGGGTGTGAACTTTGTATCGGAAAAACACAAGATAAAACCGATATGAAGTATTTTACTATTGAAGAACTGACGCGCTCGGCTACGGCAGAGCGTCTCGGTATTGTGAACAAGGGTGATGCTAGAATCGTTGAGAATCTGACTGTGCTGACCGACTGTCTGCTCGACCCGCTCAGGGCATTGTGGGGTGCACCGCTGAGGGTGACGAGCGGGTATCGCTGTCCTGCGTTAAACAGAGCTGTCGGGGGAGTGGCGAACTCTCATCATCTGCGAGGAATGGCTGCCGATCTTGTCACTGTAGCAAATAGCCAGTGTGAAAATGAAAGATTGTTTGATGTACTGATATCGTCGGGATTACGGTGGACACAGGCGATAATGGAGCGTAGCCGTCGTGGTGTGACGTGGGTGCATGTGGCGTATGATCCGGCAGATCTAAGGGGTGAGGTGTTAAGCCGGATGGCGTAAAGAGCCCTCCGAGCTATCGTAGAACTCGGAGGGGGTGGGGGTGAGTGGGAATAAGAAAAATGAAGGTTAAACAGCCTCTAAAAGCGGTTCATTTCTTTGGAGCCGTTGTGGTGGCCACGATATCGGTCGCGGGTGGCGTTGAAAGTGTACTGCAAGGTGAGATAGAAGCGGCGGTTGTTGATGATGTTGACGTTTTGAACTGTCACGTCTTTGTTGATCAGGGTTATGTCGCGTCCGCTGCGGTTGAATATGTCGCAGGCTTCAAGTGTTACGCTGAACTGATTGTGGAAGAATGCGCGGTAGAGTTTCATGTCGAGGCTGGAGGTGGATTTCTGACGGGTATTGTCGCTGTTTCCGGCACTCATCCACTGCATGTTGACGTTCAGCCAAATGTCGCATGGGAGGTGAATAGCGTTCTGGAACTGGACGAGGGCGATGGGTGAGTCGAGCCGTTTGCGTGTGTCGCCGTAGTCGATGGTGAGCCACTGTTTCATTACACCAACGTTGACTTTTGGCTGCCATATCCCGATCTCAAACTGCGATCCGGCAAATGCCTCAATTGAGTTCAGGCGTGGGAAGTTGTCGTAGGTGATAAGTTTGACGGAGGCATCATCGCTGTAAGTACGCGTTGTGTTCATGATTGGATCTTTCTTGTGGGTGTAGCTGATTTGGGCGAAGAATCGGCGCCATGCACCGGTGAGTTCGACGGAGTGGATTTTCTCGGGAAGAAGATAGGGATTGCCTCCCTCGAGAGTGAAGCTGTTGATGTAACTGATGGTTCCGTCGAGACTTGAGTAGCTTGGGCGCTGTGTCTTGTGGGTGTAGCTCATGGAGAGCTGTACATCGCGTATGGCGGTGGCGATGGAGAGCGATGGGAAGAGGTTGTCGTAGGTCTTGTTGCGGTCTTCTTTTTTCTGGCCATCCTCAAGGTAACTGAAGCGGACGTGCTCATAGCGCGCACCGGCGTTGATTTCGACCGAGCCGAAGGATTGGCTCAGGGTAAGGAAGGTGGCTATGTTGTTCTCGTCGACACG
>JAIDKP010000437.1 GCA_029051445.1 Muribaculaceae bacterium
GCAGTGAAGTAACCGTAGGTATCGGGGGTGCGGAACATACGTTTTTCTGCCGGAACATCCGGATCATCGCTCCACTCTTCGGGTGTCTTGTAACGACTTTGTTGCAGAGTCACACCTGCTTGTGCATCAAACTTACTGGAGAAAAAGGCTTTGGCTTCAATATTCATGCCTATAACCCGTGCGCCTGATCCGTTATATCGTTCAAGCACGGCATTTCCGTTTTCATCTGGGGTATCAAGCTGGCGAAGCGCAAATACATCCCGGAGATCTGTGAAGAATCCTTCGATAAGGAGATTGGTCTGCACGTTGCCGAAACGATGATATAGATCTGCCGACAGACTGACGCTTTGCGAACTTTCCTGTTTCAGGTTCGGAGCGAGAATGGTTACCACTCTCTCGCCGCCGACGATGGCGACATGGAAATCTTCGTCATAGGCTTGTGGCGATCTGAATCCTGTGGAATATGAGGCTCTGAAATTGATGTCGTTAGACGGATTGAAGCGTATGTTCATGCGTGGCGACACGATGGGATTGTCAATAAGCGAGTGCTTGTCAAGTCGTGCACCGACAAGAAATCCCCACTTCTCATTTTTCCATTCATTCTGTAAATATCCGCTGTAGATATTCACATTTTGGATAATATCGTGGTTATATCCGATAGTGACATCATGAAGTCGGTTGTAGGAATATTCAAGTCCGGCCAGTAATTCCGACGGCATGAAAAGGAAATGGCTGATAGGATGGTTCCATTGCGCGCCCGAAGTCACTACAATATCCGATGTGCGTCCATAGGCGTTAGGGTCCATTTCTGAGCCATAATAACTCTGGCGACGCGTTGCCTGGGTTGCGGCAAATACCGATACATGATCGCGGCGGTCTCTGAGCCAAAGGTCGAGAGTGGCCTCGCCGGCGTGAATATTGTGGTCGACCTGCTCGGCGATCATTGCCATGTGTGCGGCCTGGGCGAGTTGATCTCCACCACGGCGATACTCATGTGTGTTGTGGTATTCGACTGTGAGTTTGGAGATATCACTTGTACGAAGAAATGTGCGTGCTCCTAAAGTCTGTGTTTTTAGTTGCGCGACTTCGGTAAAACCGTCATCGTTGTGATCATAACCGTCACGATAACGGCTCTGGCCGTAGACAAATATTCCTGCTTTGTTGTTATCGGTCACAACCGATGCATTTATGGTGGTGTTGTTGTCGATTGATCCGGATGGGCCGATTGACGTCAGTGTGTGTGAGACTTGTGCGGAATTAACCAAAGGATCTTTTGTGATGATATTGATTGTGCCGCCTACAGCCGATGAACCAAACAGTGCGGATCCCCCTCCTCTCATGACCTCTACACGGTCGATCATGTTAGCCGGTATCTGCTCGAGGCCATAGACACCTGTAAGAGCCGAGAATACAGGACGTGAGTTCATGAGTATCTGAGAGTAATGTCCGTCGAGGCCATTGATTCGTACCTGGGTGAATCCACAGTTCTGGCAGTCGTTTTCCACTCTGACTCCTGGTTGGAAGTCCAGGCCGTCGGCAAGAGATGTGGCGCCGATATTAAGAAGGGTTCTACCTGAAAGAACATTTACAAGCGATGGACTCTCACGGCGTACAGTCTCGTTTTTTGACGATGTCACCACAACTTGATCCAGCATGAAAGCATCCGGAAGTATGTCGAAATTTAGTTCTACAGTCTGCGATGACTTTACATCGGCGTTCTTTTTCATAGTAGAGTAACCCATAAAAGAGACTTCAAGGGTATAAACGCCTGGTTTAAGGTCACGGAACACATAGTGTCCCGATGCATCGGTCATTGTGGCAAGATTTGTGTCAAGAATCTTAACAAGGCATCCTGAAATATGATCTCCGTTTTCAGCGTCAATCACATGTCCGGTGATGTTGGCATCTGATACAGTGCGATTTTGCGAACTTGCGGCGAGAGAAGTTGTAATGAGGAATAAAGTCAGCGTTAGTTTTTTTAGAAACATTATGTACTTAATATATTATGCAATGTTGTTTGGACTGATATTATTGCTGATATTTTTTCTGATTGTACTCCAACGTGGAAATATCGCCCATGGACGTATATTGCTGTAGCTTATAAAGAGAATCAATAATGTGATAACCGCGGCAAACAGCAACCAGCCATAGATTTCTTTCATTGAGACAACCAAAGCCTGACGTTGAATGAGGCCAGACAGAATGTCTGACGGAATTCCAGCTGTCATTGAGTTGGAATCCGTCATAT
>JAIDKP010000438.1 GCA_029051445.1 Muribaculaceae bacterium
TGTCGGCGACAGCGGATCGTCGGTTTCCGGATGTTCTTTTTCGATCTGCTCAAGTTCCTTAAGCAGTGCGTCGAAATCGCGGTCGGATATAGTGGGAGAGTTCAGTACGTAGTATCGGTAGTTGTGGGCATTGATGATCCGGCGGAGTTCATCGGCGCGCTGTTGTGGAGACATTATCGAGTATTGTCGTTGATGAATGGCAGAAATTATACCGGAAAACAAAAGCGCCGCTTTTGCGGCGCGTCATTTACATTGAGCCGATAACCCGGCGTGCGCCTATGTAGCGGCGTTTGTAATAAGGTGCTGATGTCGAGTCTATTCTAACTCCTCCCGATATGGCCGAGTGTATGAATGTGACTTCATCGGCCTCAGGATCGTAGTCTATCGCTATACCGACATGTCCGACTCTTTTTCCTCCGGCTCTTCCTCCGAAGAACAGAAGGTCGCCCGGAAGTATGTCGGATTTCTGTTCGATCTCCAGTCCCTGCAGGTACTGGTCTCTTGACGATGCTCCGAGAGAATATCCGAATTCCTTGAATATGTGCATTGTGAATCCGGAGCAATCGAACCCTTTTGTCGATCGCCCACCACGGCGGTATCTTGTTCCGATGAATTTGTTGGCGTAGTCAAGAATGTCCTGTGCAAGCTGCATGTACTCGTTTTCTTCTTCCATGAGCATCTCCATGCCGGCGGCCGAAGATATGGTGAAGTTGTTGAGCAGATTAAGCTTTACCGATCCCGCATCGGCTACAATGTCGAAACCGGGCTGCAGATATGTGGTCTGCGGCTCGTCGGCTGCGATACTAAATGCCGCAGCTAAAAACAAAAATGCCGAAATGATAAGGTTGCGCATCGCGTAAAGATTACTTTAAAGCGGTTTCCTTTAGATTAAAGCTATGTTGCAAATTTAACGAAAATGCCAGAATGTCGACGAGCGGGGTGTGCTCAAAATTTGTTAAATATTGCTATTTTCGTGTTGTTGAAATTATATTTGATGTATGGGAAAAGAAATAGAACGGAAGTTTCTGCCGGCGGATGACAGCTGGCGTTGCCTTGTCGAGAAGTCGATTGATATGTCGCAGGGTTATCTGTCGCGTCGGCCGCAGTCGACAGTGAGAGTGCGCGTGGCCGGTGACAGAGCGTGGATAACGGTCAAGGGTCTCAATGACGGTGCTGAAAGAAACGAGTGGGAATATGAGATACCGGTATCAGACGCTGTCGAGATGCTTTCAGAGGCAGGGATGACCGACGGTCGCGTCATAAGTAAGACGCGGCATGTATTGACCTACGGCGGACGGATATGGGAGATCGACGAGTTTCACGGCTGTCATGAGGGACTTGTGGTAGCCGAGGTCGAGATTGAGGCTCCTGATGCTCCGGTTGAGATTCCGCCGTTTATCGGAGCGGAAGTTACGGGTGATCCGTCGTACTACAATTCTTCTTTGGCAAGGTAGCCGCGGGTAGTATACGGG
>JAIDKP010000439.1 GCA_029051445.1 Muribaculaceae bacterium
GACTGAGGATCTCTACAACAAAGACAGCGGGCAAATCTTCCAGCCGGCACTCACACAAATACAGACACACTACGAGCAGCAATGGCTTGCACGCGGACTAACGATAAAATACCTGTCGTTCTCGCTCCCCTCCCCTGCCCGCAAACTGCAGGAGCCACCGGAAGCCGAAGAAATACCGCGCGACACCTACCGCTCATACTCACGCGGCGTAATACAAGGAAATATTCAGCCAACAGATCAGGAATAAATGGATAAGAAACAGATAGTGTTTGACGCACTCAAAAACGTCAGATACCCGGGCACAGGTAAAAACATCGTCGAATCAGGCATGGTACAGCCCGACGACATTAAGGTCGAAGACAACAAGGTCTACATCGACATCCATTTCGAACGCCCAACCGATCCATTTGTAAAATCGATTGTAAAAGCCGCAGAAACAGCGGTTACAACATTCGGAAGTCCTGATCTGGAGGTAAAAGGAAACGTCACCCCACATTATCGCCAGCAACTGCCCGAAAGCGACAGCCACCCGCTCAAAGACGTAAGCAACATCATCGCCGTGTCATCTGGCAAAGGAGGAGTAGGCAAATCGACCGTAGCTGCAAATCTTGCCGTCGCACTGGCGGCCGAAGGCTACAAAGTCGGCCTTCTCGATGCCGATATATTCGGTCCCTCCGTGCCAAAAATGTTCGGCATCGAAGACTACCAGCTCTACATGCACAAAGTCGACGGACGGGACCTGATAATACCGGCCGAAAGATATGGAGTGAAGATACTCTCCATAGGATTCCTTGTCGACAAAAACAGTGCCGTGATATGGCGTGGTGCAATGGCATCCAACGCACTGAAGCAACTCATCAGCGATGTTGAGTGGGGCGAGCTCGACTACTTCCTCATCGACATGCCTCCCGGCACCTCCGACATACACCTTACACTTGTACAGCAGCTGCCGATTACCGGAGCTGTCATCGTGAGCACACCGCAGGAAGTCGCACTTGCCGACGCACGCAAAGGCATAGCAATGTTCAGGGAGCCCAAAATAGATGTTCCCGTACTCGGCATAGTGGAAAACATGGCATGGTTCACGCCTGAGCGCCACCCCGACGAACGATACTACATTTTCGGCAAAGAGGGAGCAGCAAATCTGGCCAAAGAGCTCAACGTGCCACTGCTCGCAGAAATCCCGGTGACCGAGTCCATATGCGACAGCGGTGACAACGGGCACCCCGTCGCACTCGACCGGAACATCACGGCACAGGCATTCGCACACCTCGCACGCGAAGTCATCGATGCTGTCGACAAGCGCAACTCCACGCTCCCGCCGACAAAAGCGGTCATTACAAAATAAGAGTGTGGAAAACCACTCCCCTTTGATTCAAGCTCAACAAATTTCATTCCCCACCCGATGAATCTGTCACATACCAAATATCGCCACTCATTCGACTCTCTGTGCATGACTGCCGCCAAACGCATACTCATACTCGATGGAGCAATGGGGACCATGATCATGCGGCTCGGCCTCAGCGAGACCGACTTCCGCGGCGACAGATTCACCGATCACCACATGCCGCTTGCCGGTTGCAACGACATACTGTCTGTCACACAACCCGAAAAGATCAAGGCAATACACACCGCCTATCTTGAGGCCGGAGCCGACATAATCGAGACAAACTCTTTCAACTCCAACAGATTCTCATTATCAGACTATGGCATCGAGAACCTGGCCGGAGAAATCGCATTTGCCGCTGCAAAAATCGCAAGAGAGAGCGCCGATCACTTCATGCAAAACAACCCGCACCGCCAGGTATGGGTTGCAGGAAGCATTGGACCGTCAGGCAAATCACTGACAATGGCATCGACACTCGGAGACAGCTCTGCCGACTTCGACTCACTCGCCGCGACAATCGGCACCCAGGCCGAAAACCTGATCAACGGAGGAGCCGACATACTACTGATCGAGACATGCTTCGACGCGCTCAACGCAAAAGCCGCCGCCTACGGAGCAATCAAAGCGATGGAACGCACCGGAACGAGACTTCCGGTCATAATATCGATTACACTTGCCGAAGCCGGACGCACCCTGTCGGGAATGACACTGGAAGCATTCACTGCAGCTATGGCCCACATCGAGCCATGGGCCATATCGCTCAACTGCAGCTTCGGTGTCGAAGGCATGGCAGCCCCGCTGCAGCTTCTCCAGGCACAGCCATGCTCGATAGGCATATACCCCAACGCAGGACTTCCCGATGCGATGGGATGCTACAGAGAGCAACCCGAAAGCATGGCGGCAAAAATCAGACCTCTTGCTGAAAAGCAGATGCTGAACTTCGTGGGAGGATGCTGCGGCACAACACCCGACCACATACGACATATAGCCGAAACCGTCTCAGGTCTCACACCGCGGCCGGTTCCTGAATTGCAGCCCGTCCTACAGATCACAGGACTCGATCCGCTGAAAGTAATTCCGGAAAACAACTTCCTCAACGTAGGCGAGCGGTGCAACGTTGCCGGAAGCCGGAAATTCCTCAGGCTCGTCAAAGAAGGAAACACCGAAGAAACCGTAGCGATCGCAAGAGATCAGATTGAATCAGGCGCAAGGGTCCTCGACATAAATCTCGACGATGCCATGCTCGATACCCGGGAAGAAATGAAAAAATTTGTGCGCGCACTCACTGCCGACCCTGTCACATCGGCCGTGCCGCTCATGATAGACTCTTCTGATTTCGATGTGATTGTCGAAGCCCTGAAACTCGTTCAGGGGCGGGCAATAGTAAACTCCATCTCACTGAAAGAAGGCGAAGACACATTCATCAGAAAAGCCTGCCAGATAAAATCGCTCGGGGCTGTTCCGGTTGTGATGGCATTTGACGAGGAAGGCCAGGCCACAACACTCCCCCGCCGCAAAGAAATTATCTCACGCGCCTACGACATACTCACTTCCGAAAAAGTCGGCTTCCACCCCTGGGAGATCATCTTCGATCCAAACATACTGGCTGTAGCAACAGGAATGCCCGAGCATGACTGTCTTGCCGCCGACTTTCTTGACTCCGTGAAGTGGATCAAAGAAACAATGCCTCACGCCAAGATATCAGGCGGACTGAGCAACCTTTCATTCTCGTTCAGAGGCAACAACAAGGTGCGAGAGGCGATGCACGCACTGTTTCTACACCGTGCCATACAGCTCGGCATGGACATGGCGATAGTCAATGCAGCGGCACTCCCGGCCATAGACGATATACCCGCCACACTGCGCGACGCTGTCGACGACGTGCTTTGGCGCTCCCCGGGCCCGGAGGCTTCGGAGCGACTCATCGAGACTGCACAACAGATCCTTGAGGAAAAAAATGACACCAGAGACAACATCAAAAGCGGCACACCCACGCCCATAGACAACCTCCCGCCATCACGCCGCATCACCGAAAAAGTGATGAAAGGCAACCTCGACAACCTGCAGGAACTCCTGCTGTCGGAGATGGATCGGAACAACACAAGTCCCTTCGACATAATCAACGGCCCGCTTATGGAAGGGATGAATCGGGTCGGACAACTCTTCGGCGAAGGAAAAATGTTTCTGCCACAGGTTGTGAGAAGTGCGCGTGTCATGAAACAGGCCGTCGACATTCTCACCCCCTACATCGAAGCAGGCACCGCAGACGCTCAGTCATCGGCAAGACCGCGCATGGTTCTCGCAACCGTCAAAGGAGACGTACACGACATCGGAAAAAACATTGTCGCAGTGATCATGCGGTGCAACGGATGGGACGTTATAGATCTCGGTGTGATGGTCGAGCCTGACAGAATAATCGATGAAGCACGCCAGGCAAAAGCCGATGCGATCGGACTGAGCGGACTCATAACCCCGTCGCTTGGCGAAATGGTCAGAATTGCATCCATGATGCAGGAATCCGGAATGCGGTTGCCGCTGTTTGTGGGCGGAGCCACAACCTCCGACCTGCACACTGCCGTAAAAATAGCGCCTGCCTATCCCGACGGAGCCGTAATCCACACATCGGATGCGGCCACACTGCCGGGGGTAGCAACCCGGTTTATAGGAACCGCATACGACAACGCCGTCACCACACTGCGCGAAAGCCAGAATCAGATGCGCATTAACTATGAGAACGAGCAACGACTGCGCAACCGGCTCACACCCGATCAGGCAAGAGCACGCAGGCATGTCACGACATCACCCTCTCCCGCTCCGCTCACTCCGGGAATTACCGATATAAAAATAACTGTCGAACAGGCCGCGCCCTATATCAACTGGAGAGCATTTCTCAGCGCCTGGGGACTGCCTCCGTCACTCGCCTCTCTCACCGACATCGACGGTTGCGACCACTGCCGCGCACAATGGCTGGCAGCAATCCCCGAGAGCGACCGCGGACGTGCCGCCGAAGCGATGCAGCTTATCAAAGAAGCAAAACGACGCATTACATCAATGGCAAAAGCCGAGTTGAGCGCACGCGTAGCAATTCTCCCCGCACGTGCTGATGCAGAAACCATCACCACTACCCTCCCCAACGGCCGCGAAGTCTCACTCGAGACACCGCGTCAGCTCAATCCTACACAGTCGGGGCTACAGCTTGCACTGGCCGACTTTATCTCATCGGAGACCACCGATTACGCAGGATTCTTCTTTGTCACAACAGCCGGCACGGTAGCGCAGGCAGTAGAAAAAGCCCGCAACAGAGCCGACGACTACGAGACACTACTGCTGCAATCTCTTGCCGACCGTCTGGTCGAAGCTGCGACCGAACTGACACATTTCCGTGTGCGCAAATCGCTATGGGGCTACTCCCCTCTTGAGACCCTCGACCCTTCGACTTTCATGAGACACAACTATCGTGGCATAAGGCCCGCCATAGGATATCCGTCGCTACCCGACCAGGCCATAGTCTTTGACTTCGACAAGATACTCGACTACAGTTCCGCCGGGATATCTCTGACCGAAAACGGAGCCCTCTCTCCGCAGGCTACGACAACAGGCATGCTGCTCGCATCACCCGATGCACGCTACTTCGCCGTATAGACAACACGCCAGACACATAAATAAAATAAACCAATACTACAACTATGAAACTGTTTGCAAAACTCATCATCGCAGCTGCAGTAGC
>JAIDKP010000044.1 GCA_029051445.1 Muribaculaceae bacterium
CCTCGGTACTCAGTGTCACGCACGCCGGAGTGGCCGCGCCCCCATTGTAGCCGCATCCCGATATGTAGTTGTCCTCCACAAGTACGTTGTAGGCCGGGCCACTCTCGTTCCACCCGAGTTCGGCACCGAGTTTTATCGCTGTCTCGCAGCTCCCTATAATGCTGTTGCGCGCTATTGTCACATTCGGAGCTTTTACAAGAAAGGCCCTTGCAAGATGTGAGTTGACGGTATTGTTCAGTATCTTCACACGGGGGAAACGCGTAAGGTTGGTCATCACCATGTGTTCGAGGTCGATATCGCCAAGCGGACGGTCGAGCCCGATCACAACCTGCCAGTCGGCCTCGGAGGTTTTCACTTCGCATACCTTAAATCGCCCTGCCTCGGCCATGTTGCGGCGGTCGATCACGATCATGGAGTCACCCACCTCAGGATAGTCGAGCGACTGCGCGTGCAGGTCGGCATTCTCGATCCTTATCTCGACATTTCTTTCATCGCGCGGATAGATGCGATAATAGTAGTTATGGATGTTGGTGCAATCGTCGCCCTGCCCGCGGAACTTGGAATTCTGTATCGTGAGGTCGCCGGAGCACGACGTGAAGTGTGTGGCATCGGTGTTGGTCGATATGACGCTGCCCGGCTCCGGCACTACCTGCAGATTGTCGATCATGATATCGCTTGAACGATGTCCGACAACACCCATACCGGGCTGGCCGTGGATCTTCACATTTGACAGCGTCACACCCTTTGATTCCTTTATCATCACCGCAGGGCGGTAGTGTCCGCCGTGACGCAGGATGCAGTAGTCGCCCACGGCAGGATGACGGGTCGAGTGGATGCGTATGGTCGACGGATTCACAAGCTCTTTGGCCGAGACCCCACCGGTGTATAGGCGGTTGCGCACATGGTCATAGAAGTGGACGCGGCCTGTGACGATGCTGTCGATATACGTGTATTTCGACGGATCTATGAGCATGTCAAACGATTTGTCGTCGGAAGCGATCACGCGTCCCACTGTGTTGGGCGGACGATTGTAGGTGATACTCAGACCGTCGACCGTGACACCTGAGGCATTGTCGATTGTCACGACCTCATACCATCCCTTCATGCACAGCGTCGCACCTTGCGCGCTGACCGTCACATCCTTGCAGCCGGTGAGATCAAGAGCCTTAACATAGGGCGCACCCGGCTTGAACAATGTTGACTGCACTCTCTCGCCATAGGTTCCGCCGATCGCCTCACGCTCGATCTTGCGCGCGAGATCATCTTCAATATCATATACTCCTGGCTCCATGACCAAAGTGGTACCGGGATGACTGCGGCAGTATTCAACAGCCTTTTTCAAAGCCGCCATATCGTTGACACCGTCGTCGGGCACGGCACCGAATGACGAAAACATAATCACTTTCGCCATCGCCGGGCAAGATATCATAAAAAGAGCCACAATTGCGGTCAATGACCTGAGTATTGTCATTATAGTGATGTTACAGATTGATTTTACGGTAATCAAACAAATGTAAACAAAAAACTCCGTATACCAAGATCCTCAGATACCGGAAATCGCCACCTTACGTGCCGGAGTCGCGGTTTCAGGCCCGCTGCCCGACACACCGCTGTATTCCGACACCCATGCGCGATAGATATAGATGCCACGCTGCACACGGCGACCCCCCATATCATTCAGGTTCCATTCCACCGAACTTGAAGTGAAAAAGTCGCTGCGTCCTGTCGAGGTATTTATCCACACAGGCCGTCCGAGCATATCGTAGACTGCCACAGTGACCCTGAGCGTGGCATCGGGCCGGTCATGCACAAGGCGGAACGACACCTTGGACGACGACGGCACAGCAGACGCATATATATCGTAGATATGTGGGCCCGATGAGGACTCGACAAAAAACTCCAGTGTCGCTGTCGCTGAATTGCCTCCGGTATCCCAGACGCGGAGAGTGAGCGTGTGTGGTCCGTCGGGGAGTTCAGGGAGCCGATATCTTATCACACCGGAAGAGACTGAAGACGGGTAATAGCTGTCGGAAACATCATCGCAGACAACCGCCCCGTTGTCGATTGAAATCATCATAGACCGCCCGACTCCCGCAAGCGAAAGATTTACAGCCTGGTTGTCAGCCACTTCGGCTATCAGTACCGGAGTGGCGTTGACTGTTCCACCGTCGGAAAACGATGCGTGATTCAGATATATCCTGTCGATACTCGGAGCGATAGTATCAGCCTCGGCCGTATCATCTGATCCATACACATAGAAATCACGGAATTTTCCGGCTGCAGAAAACCCATCGCCGTTTTCCGCAAAAAGTGCCAGAGTAGCCTCGCGATAATTATCAGACAGATCGGCAGGCATGATGACCGGTATTTCAAACCGACCGCCGACAACTGTGTCAATTCCGGCAAACAGGCGCAGACCATGACGGTCAAAAGTAAAAGGTACCCCTCCACGCCCCTCGGTAACGACACTCTCATCGGCATCATAAAGGGTCGACAATATCCTGCCTCCAAAGGAAGTGACAACTGCCCCCGAAGCATCCTCAATGTGGCCGCCAACCGTGACTTTCTGTCCGGCCATCAGCACAGGGCGGTCAGAGTTCCGGACCGGAGCACCGTCAATAGCGTCAACCACGGCTCTATATCCTGCAAGAGGCAAACGCATCGCCGGATCACCCAACAACACAAAGCGCAGTCTGTTGGCATCGCCCGGCATACGGTTTTTGGCGCGCTGCAGAATTCTTCCGACAGTACACACCTCTCCATCTGCCCCACACACTCCCAGCTCCTCGCCGATGAGCGAGGACAGAAGCCCGTTCTGACTGACGAGAACCGGCCGCGTTGCCGATATCGCTCCAATGACACCTCCGCCGCGTGTCGCGGCAAGCATCTCGGCTCCTGAAACAGCATCGGCATCCCATCTCATGAAATTGCATGTCGCAGCATAAATAAACGGCAACCGGCGCAAATAAAGGCTGCCCATATCGGAGTATTTCAAAATGCCCTCCCCGCTGAGCGCCGTCGAGCTCGCGTGTCCAAGATAAGATACCCACACTACTCCGTCATCCAGATTTCTGAACAGCTCATCGCGCGCGCCAACCGCTTCTCCGCCGCTAAGCTGATAAGCATCAAGATAGATTTTCTCCACAATCATATCACGGCCAGCTCCCGAAGACGTTATCGCATCACTGTGCTCCTCGGCCTGACGCATGTGCACACAATCGTCATCGTCATCAGCAATAACCACAACACGCTGTCGCCACGCCCCTTCTGAAATAGACTTCTCATATTCAATGATCTTGGCCACAACAGCGCGAGCCTCAGAGTCAGAAGTCACCGGCAGACGCCCCACAGCAACCGACAGCATGTCGGACTCCCGGCTGTAGCCCGATCCGTCGGCAAGCATGGCAACCGGATCATCCGATGTATATGACGTATTGTCATTTAATCCGTTATCGGTCTGCCACAAAGGCATAGGGTCATAATCCAGGGCAGACACCGACTTGGTAACACGACGATTGTCATAGCTCCCGCGCCCCATCAGAAGCACATACTTCAGCGTCCTGCCCGACGATATTCCACGATCGTAAAGCATTTTCAACATCTTCCTGAACGCCCCGACATCACGGTTTCCCGAAGCGAACTCATTAAACACATCATCCTGCACGACCACCGCCACATTAAGTCCAGAAAACTCACGACGATGCTGCGCAAGCCGGGCGGCTGCCGAAAGGAAATCGCGTGATGTAAAGATGACCATATCCACATCTGAAAGTCCGTGCAGGTTCTGACCGGCCACGCGTTCCACAAAAACAGGAGAAGGCAGCCCCGCCGTTTTGCCGGGAGTGAATGCCGCATATATGCGTCTTTCACCAGCGAAATCAGATGTAAACGCCGCTACATCACCTGAAACAGCTGTATTCATCACACTTATCGCATGCTGATCGGTGACATCCCAGACAATTGTGCTTTTCTGCGCGCCGGTCAACGCCACCTCCGCCCTGTCGGCATAAAACAGAATCGCCGGCGAATGAGCCACACTTATCTCACGCTCATAGTTTACAGTCACCCAGTCTATCCACGCATTTCCGGCATTTCCGGCATTTCCGGGAACCGCATTCAATGTCACAGAGACATCAAGCGTTCTATCATCAGCCGTAAAGTCATCGGTCCACCCTTCTGTCGACACACCATGATACTCATCGCCCGACGGTGTCGGTGCTACCGGAACGGTAACCGACCGACCGGATGCCGTCATTGTCCATGATGCACCGCTTCGGAGGTCGGTACACAGCGATGCACCCGCTCTTGCTGTTCCGCCTGACAATAAGCCCGGAAGGATAAAACGGAAACTCCGGGACGATGTATAGCGCATCTCCTCACCAACCATGTAGTGACCTGTCTCTCCGGGCGATACGGCATCAACCTCATGATGTACACATTCAACAAAAAACGATACAGGCGATTCCGCTCCGGGACGTCCGCCTGAAGGGATTTCCCTCTCAGGCAAAGCTCCGCTGTCAGAAAGAAAATAATATCCCCGGGAGCTGAATGGATTTGACTTCATCACAGCCAGTCCGCTACGGTCTTCCTCGCGCACAGAGGGCCCGACAGCGTAAAAATATATTCCCTCATGTGTCACAAGAGACTGCACACGAGGCAGATCATCAATATATGTACTCTCATCCAGCACTTCGGGCAAACGCGATCCCCCATAACCATAGACACCCACCGTAGTCGGGTCAGCGAATCCCATGCCGCTCAGATCGGAAGCCGACATAAAGTGAATACCTGAGCTCGCAACCGAAACCTTCACCCAATTGCCGGAAGCCAGCACCGAGCGCGATGCGTAGAACCCGACAGGAAACGTCAATGCATATCCCGGCCACATCATTGCCACCGCAACGGCACAACAACGCAGCAATCCAAGATAGAGATCGCGAAGTCTTGTCATCGTGCTATAAACAACGGCCTAATAAGCAGAATTATTGCCCCGGTCAATCAGTCTCGCCATGAATAAAGAGACTGTCTACTGAATCAGGTACCCCGGGGTTATATCTCTCGCCGAGAGATATATGTATTCCAGCCGCCACAAGCTGGCGTGCAGTCGCCGCTTTGCCTCTGAAACCGTGCACTATCCACAGGCCCTCTGCGCCATACTCCTTGCGCAGTGCAAGCAACCTGTCGATAGCGCCTACAATATGCAGCACAACCGGGAGCCCCTTCTCCACCGACATGTCGAGCTGACGGCGTAATATCGCTTCCTGAACAGCGGCATCGGGTCCCCGGCGCATATCTATGCCACACTCCCCTACTCCGACGCAGTACGGCGAATCAAGCAACCGGCCGAGCGACAGCCAGTCGACACAGGCATCGGCGTGCCACGGATGCACTCCGGCCGTGAAATACTGTCCCGGAGCGAGTTTCTCGATATCCTTGCTGTCAGTGACATCCACAGACAGCACACGCCCTTTTCCGGGCGTGTGACTGTGTATATCCTCAAAATCAAGTATGGTCATAGCCCCTGCGCAAGACTCTCCCATAGCTGATCATGCGGCACAGGAGCTTTCAGCACTATATGGTCGCCGCTCACCGGATGCACGAAATCGAGTTTCCATGAAAGAAGCGAGATTGACCCGTCGGGGTTGCTGCGCTTGTCACCATACTTCAGATCGCCGCGTATAGGACATCCCATCGAAGAGAGCTGCACGCGTATCTGATGTTTCCTGCCGGTCAGCAATTCTATCTCAAGCAGATGATAACGGTCGGACGATGCGACATGACGATATCTCAGACGCGCCTCCTTTGCACCCGGTTTCGGCTGCGCCGAGACCGAGCTCTTGTTGGTGCGCGCATCGGAACGGAGGTAGTGATGCAACTCTCCGGAGGTCGCCGGCGGAGTGCCGCGTGTCACCGCAAGATAAGTCTTGTGTATCTTGCCCTCCCGCAACATATCATTGAGCCGCGTGAGCGCTTTGGATGTTTTTGCAAAAATGACAAGTCCCCCAACAGGACGGTCAAGCCTGTGCACCACACCGAGAAACACATTGCCCGGCTTGGCATACTTTTTTTTCAGCCATTCCTTAAGCGTCTCGCTAAGCGGCCGGTCACCGGTCTTGTCGCCTTGCACGATCTCTCCCGGCTCTTTATTGACCACAAGGATATGATTGTCCTCGTAAACGACTTTCATCAGCTGTCAGCTTTTATTTTTAAGCATTTCATCCATAGCAGCCGCAGCACGCCTACCGTCGCCCATGGCAAGAATCACGGTCGCACCGCCACGCACAATGTCACCTCCGGCATAAATCACGGGTATTGAAGACTGAAGCGTATTCTCATCCACTGCGATCGTGCCACGGCGTGTCACTTCAAGGCCATCGACCGACGACGGCACCAGCGGATTGGGCGACACACCCACACTGACAACAACAAGATCGACCGGTATTTCCTCTATAGCACCCTCGACAGGAACAGGGCTTCTGCGTCCGGAAGCGTCAGGCTCTCCAAGCTCCATACGCTGCAGTCTCATGGCACACACCCGCCCGTTCTCGTCGGAAAGATATTCGACCGGATTATACAGCGTCATGAACTTCACCCCCTCTTCTTTTGCATGATGAACCTCCTCTACCCGCGCAGGCATCTCTGCCTCGCTGCGTCGATAGATGATCGCAGCATCCTCGGCTCCCATACGCAATGCAGTGCGCACCGAGTCCATTGCGGTGTTGCCGCCTCCGACCACTGCCACATGCTTTCCTCTCAGAACCGGTGTAGGGCGGTCTTCTCTGCCCGCCCCCATCAGATTGATGCGTGTGAGGTATTCGTTGGACGACATCACACCGATGAGATTTTCTCCCGGAATACCCATGAAACGGGGCAGCCCGGCTCCCGATGCCACAAACATCGCCTCAAATCCCATCGAAAGAAGATCATCACAGCTGTAGGTCTTGCCTATTACGACATCAGTCTCAAATTCAACACCTGCACTACGCAACGAGTCAATCTCTTTTTCGACAACTGAATTTGGAAGTCTGAATTCCGGTATACCGTATTTGAGAACGCCGCCGATTTCATGAAGAGCCTCAAACACAGTCACCTTATATCCGCGACGCGACATTTCGCCGGCAAAAGACAGGCCGGCCGGCCCCGAGCCGACAACCGCGATCTTGCGTCCGTTGCCTGCCGCCGGTGCCTCAGCTGCATCATCGTGCTGCGCGGCCTGCTCACAGTCAGCGGCAAAGCGTTCGAGCCAGCCAATAGCGACCGGCGCTTTCTTCATTTTGTTGTAGATGCACTTGCTCTCGCACTGTTTCTCCTGCGGACACACTCGCCCGCACACAGCCGGGAGCGCGCTTGTCTCTTTCAGAGTCATAGCGGCCTGATGAAAATCACCGCGCTCGATATTCTTTATGAAACCGGGGATATTGATACCCACCGGACAGCCGGTGACACATCCCGGATCAGGACAGTCGAGACAGCGTGTAGCCTCGACGACGGCCCGGTCTCTGTCAAGTCCCTGATTAACCTCGGCCGACATCGTGGTGATGCGGTAGGCAGGATCGAGCTGGGGCATCTGCGCACGGGCTATGGCCGAACGCTCTTTCGCACTCTTTTCACGACGCAGCTGCTCGCGCCACTGCGCATCGCGCGGCGAAATTGTAGCATTGGCCTTTGGAGTCTTTTCTTCCATATCCCTGATCAATTCTTAGGTTTATCATAAGCGCGCATGCGCAACATCATCTCATCGAAATCCACCTGATGGGCATCAAATTCCGGCCCGTCGACACAGACAAACCTCGTCTTGCCTCCTACGCTCACACGACAGGCGCCACACATGCCAGTGCCGTCGACCATGATGGTGTTGAGCGAGCATATTGTAGGGATTTCATATTTTTTTGTGAGCGCGCTCACAAACTTCATCATTACAGCGGGACCGATGGTCACGACCTGATCGACTCTCTCGCGCAAAATCACTTTTTCCACTCCCTGCGTCACAAGCCCCTTCTCACCGGCAGAACCGTCGTCGGTCATGATTATCACCTCATCGCTCCACTCTCTCACCTGATCCTCAAGTATTATGAGCGAGGCATTTCTTGCGGCGAGAACACTGACCACTCTGTTACCGGCCTGCTTCATCGCCTTGATTATAGGCAGCAGCGGCGCAACTCCCACTCCACCCCCTGCACATACGACAGTGCCATATCGGGCGATATCGGTCGCACGTCCAAGCGGCCCCACCACATTGTGCAGCGAGTCGCCCGGTTTTTTCGCACATATCGCACATGTACTCACGCCTACAGCCTGGACAACCAAAGTAATTGTGCCACGCACAGGATCGGCATCGGCTATCGTGAGCGGTATGCGCTCTCCGCCGACATCATTGATAACGATTACAAAATGCCCCGGCTTGCGGCTTCGGGCAATAGGCGGAGCCTCAACTACCAGCCTGACTACTTTTTCGGAAAAGTATTGCTTTTCAAGAATCTTGTTCATAGGTTTCAGCAGCGGAAATAGTCGCGACATGCATATACGC
>JAIDKP010000440.1 GCA_029051445.1 Muribaculaceae bacterium
AATTCCGGAGTTTCGACACCACCGAGATCAATGGCCGTATGGAAGAATGTCTCCGACGGCGACTGCACGGTACCTGCATTCCGTTGCAGAGTTTCAAGACGTTCGGCAGAAAGAAATCCGGGGCTTGTCCACAAGATCATGGGTACATATATCTGCCATGCCGTGGGGATAGGGGAGGCGTGCAGGAATTTGTTGCGGCTGTCATCAAAGATATCTTCTCCATGGTCGGCCGCATAGATCATTGCTCCATGACAATTCTGTGCTTCCAGAACTGATATAATGGAGTCCAGTGCGAGATCTACTGCGATGGTGGCGTTGTCGTAAGCGTTCAGCAGATTTTCGCGGTTTGAAGCCTTGGCCTGAAGAGGGGAGTCGGGAGTAAACACGGCCTGATCAGGAGTGTAATGGTCGGTATATGGAAAATGAGCACCATAGGTGTGGAGCACTATGAGTCTGAAGCGTGTAGTATCTTGGGCAAGCCACTCTGAAGTGAGCCCGGCAAGCCCGGTATCAGGCTCTTTTGTGCCGATTTTTCTTTCGAAGAAGAATGTAGTGTCGGCTTCTTCTCCGATATGTTGGTTGTATGAGCCGTTTGGGGGCTGGTTGGAAAAGTAAGCAGTAGAGTAGCCGGCTTCTTTAAATGCGGTGATAAGAGATTTCGTATATGGCAGTTGCTCGAATGTCTCCGCGTTGAGAGCGGTGAGCATCATTGGGACGCTTTTGTGGGTGGTATTGGACTGGGAGACCGGATGCATCATTGTTATGATACCGCTGCGTTTCGACAGTCGCGGATTTGTCTCACGCTCGAATCCATAGAGTTGCCAGCGGTCGGCTCGTGCGGTCTCTCCGATCACGGCTATGACGGTCCGGCCGATACTGTCGGAGGCTATCTCAGGGCGAAGTGTGGCGTTAAATGTGTATTCCCGGGCTGATTCCGGATATTTTTTAGAGACACTTACGCGTTCAACTGCAATCGCTATGTTTCGTATAACATTGATTGGAAATATATCATTTCCCGGAATCACGATATTGAAAAGTGAGCATACAAGTAGAGCCGTGCCTGAAACGAGAAAGAGGATGCTCGACCAATAAATCAGCAGAAGGCGCTTGTAGTGGTTCATTGTCGGGCGGGTGCTTTTCAGCGATATTATCGCCCATATGATCGGAGGCAGATACAACACACATACCGTGACTATTGCCGGCATCAGCTGTTCGAGAAGCGTTGTGGCCTCCTGGACATCGGTAGTAGTCACATTGATAAACATGTCTACGGCGATGATTGACTCACCATACAGATATATAAGCACGATCTGAAACGCTCCGAGTATCATGAACGGCAACGTGCAGAGTACTCCCCATCCTGTGCGTCTCCATAAGGAAATGATCAGGAGATAGACAGAAAACGGGAATAATACCGATAATAAGGCGGTGACAATCGTCTGATGATCGGCAAATGCAAGCAGAATACCGGGAATTGTCAGCAGGACAGCAGTCGTCAGTGCAAGTATGGGGAGTGATCGTGACTGTCGTTCAGAACGCTTCATTTATAGAAAAAATAAAATTGGACTCATGAAATCGCCCGATTCCGTAATCAAGACGTATGTTTATGTTTTTTTTGAATTCCCATCGGTATCCGACTCCAAACGAAGGCAGTATTCTGCGCATTGTAAGTCGCTTGAATTCAGGGAAGACCTCTCCGGCTCCCACCCATGCGACCACGCCGTTGCGCCGCCACACATGCTGGCGCAGCTCAAGCAGAATCTCAATTTCGTTCTTGTCGCAGAACCGGCGTCCGTAGTATCCGCGCAGAGTCTCTCCCGATACGGCCGGAAGCAGTCCCCATGGAATCTTTTTTCCGTGTGCCATTGACAGATATGCGCGTGATGCAAGTGTGGCACCTTTCCAAAGACTCTGATAGTTGCACGCCTCAAGTGTCGTAATGCCAAATGCCGAACTGTGGGACGCTATGGCGGGATAGCCAACGCTTTTAGCCATCAGCATAACTCCGCTTTTAGGCGCAGTCAGATTGTCGCGTGTGTCATAGCTGACGGCTGCTCCTATACCATAGCTGTAGGTTGTCACCGGGTATCCAGTCCAGGGGGTCAGCGACTGTGGCTTGACTGCCGAGAAGTAATCGAACTCAAGTATAGGACCGATATAAAAAGCGTTGCCGGCACGATATTTCAGCTCGACGATAAATTGTGCCTGTCGCTTCTTATACTTGGTCTTATTGTCGTCTATCACCTCTTCGTCAAACCCTACTCCCCAGAAATATGATGGCACGGAGTAGAAATAGGCTTTGTAGTCCAGCCTTATACGGCTGTTCTTCATATAGTGGTTGCCTCTTATGCCTACAAGATATGAACCAACTGTGGCGAAGTCGCTGTAGAGTGTCACATTTGACACCGGAGCCTCGGGATGTCCGACCGGGCGATATAGTCCTGCAGCAAGAATCCCGAGGCCAAACTGCGTCTCCTTGGAGTAATGCTGGCCTCCTATGAAGCTTAGGTCAAATTTACCTGGCTCCTTTTCCTGATTGCTGTCCTTGAAGTAGTCGCCTATTCTTGAGATGATGTTGCGGCCGGGCTTGTCCGATGAACTTATGGTGTCGGTGTCATGCTCCCGCAGCTCTACGGTCTCCTGGCCGCAGATTGTCGTTGAACCGCAAAGCATGAGTAACTGCAGTGCGGTTGCTCTGAGATACTTGGCGGTCTGTTGACTCATCGGTCGGATGTCGTGTAAAAATCAATAAGAGTAGTGATTGCCCGCTGGCATACCGGACAGAAGCCTTCGGCATCGTTGAAACGCATGCGGCATGTGGTGTCAACCGGGCGATATACGCCATGCGTGCGATAACCTCCTCCTTCAAATACGCCCACTTTGCCCTTGGGGGTGCCTTCGACAGGAGTCGGAATCTTGATACCGGGCACCATATCTTTCCACTTTTTGTCAAAATCGGTGAGTGTCGTGATATTGGGCTCCCAGGGCTCGATGTCGAGAGGATATGTCTCGTCCATCACATCTCCACCGGCATAGAAATACTCGTCGGCCAGTCCTCCGAAACTATGGCCGAACTCATGCGTCACTACCGGCCAGAACTGCGGATTGCGTGCAGTCGTGAGAGTATAGAAATTGTATATTCCTCCGCCGCCATATTCATATTCGTTTGCAAGAATGACAATATGCTCGTAGGGTATTCCCCGCAGTGCGTCGTGTATCGACTTGACGGCGGTTGTGGTCAGATAACGGTCGGAATAGAATGTGCTGTAGTGTGAGCTGAATGCCGTGTCCTTCCATTTGCCGATTTTAGGAACGGAGACTCCGCTCTCTTTAGAGGGGGATGCCACGGCTACAAAGTTGAACTCGTCGGCGCGGCTTTTGAATGGCTCATGTGAGAGGATGCTTGCAACCGAATTTTCGGCTTGGACGTAGAATGAATCCATTTCCTCTGTTGTGTATCCTTCGGCGAGTATCGAGACATCTA
>JAIDKP010000441.1 GCA_029051445.1 Muribaculaceae bacterium
AAACAAGAGAAATGTAATGATTTTTGGATGATATTTTAGATAAAAAAGTTGGGAAAACATTTGGACGTTATAAAAAAGGTGTGTATCTTTGCACTCACAAACGGATGACATGGGAGCATGTCGAATTCGTGAGACGAAAGTCTTGAATAATAGATCTCAATGGTGCGGTAGTTCAGTTGGTTAGAATATCGGCCTGTCACGCCGGGGGTCGCGGGTTCGAGTCCCGTCCGCACCGCAGGAGAGAGAGGAGAATGAGTAAAGCAAACAGCCTTGTGCAGTTGCTATACTCATTCTTTTTTTTTGTTGTATGTCGTGGAGGGTAGTTTGTAGCGTGGGATTACATCGCCTCTCCGAGGCTCTATGTTTGTAGTGGATAGCCCCCAGGCTCCCGTTCGGTCGCCAGGGGTTTACGATAACGACGCGCCTCCTGGCGCTCATGGTTTGGTGTGTGGGTTCGAATGTGACAGCCTCCGCCCATATAACCTCGCGGGTGTGTATATGACCTCTCCGAGGCCGTGCTTGATCAAGATGTTGCAACCCCACACCTTCGCGCTTGTCGCGCTCGATGTGGGGCTTGGCATTATTATCCGTCTTCGACGGATGTGGGCGTGTGATAGAGAAGCCCGTTACACGGGCTTTTTGGTGGGTTTACTTTCGCACGCCTCTACGCCTGCGGGTGGTATGCGGATGGGGTGCAGCCTCAGGCTCCCTCCCGTGCGGTCGCCCGGGGTTTACAATGACGGCGCGCCTCCCGGCGCTCATTGTTTGTGGGTTTAAATGTGACAGCCTCCGCCCATATAACCTCGCGGGTGTGTATATGACCTCTCCGAGGCCGCACTTGATCAAAACGTTGCAACCCCACACCTTCGCGCTTGTTGCGCTCGATGTGGGGCTTGGCATTATTTTCCGTCTTCGACGGATGTGGGTGTGCTTTCGCACGCCTCTACGCCTGCGGGTGGTATGCGGATGGGGTGCAGCCCCAGGCTCCCATGCGGTCGCCCGGGGGTTACGATAACGGCGCGCCTCCCGGCGCTCATTGTTTGGTGTGTAGGCTTACATCGCCTCTCCGAGGCCACACTTGATCAAAACGTTGCAACCCCACACCTTCGCGCTTGTCGCGCTCGATGTGGGGCTTGGTATTATCATCCGTCTTCGACGAATGTGGGCGTGTGATAGAGGAGCCCGTGTAACGGGCTTTTTGGTGGGCTTACTTTCGCACGCTCCTACTGTTTGCGGGTTTGTGGGCATGAGTTCGTTGGGCTGCGGCTTATCATATGTGATGCAAATTAAGATGGATGTACAAGTAGTACGTCTCTCTATTTCTGACCGGCGCTATGGCTGTAGTAGTTGCTTTAGGTTGGTTTAGGGGATGGTGCTTGTGGATGTCGCGAAGTTGCCGTATATTAGCGTTATGACGATGTGCAATGTTAGCCAACTAATCACATTAACGAGATATGAGGAAAATTTTTTGTTTAACGTCTTTGCTTGTTCTGATGAGTATTGCAGCACAATCCAAGGTGATAGAAATCGATCTTTGGCCCAACGGTGCTCCAAATGAGAGTGGTCTTTCGGGGCCAGAGGAGCTGTCGGGGCTTTGTGTGAATAATGTGTCGCATGCGGTTCTCTATGTTTATCCGGCAGAGAATCCTAACGGTACGGCGATTGTGATGTGTCCCGGAGGTGCTTATGCAGGTCTTGCCATGGCTCACGAGGGGACGGATATGGCTGACTGGCTCAATGCGCAGGGTGTAACTCTGGCTGTGTTGAAGTACAGGCTGCCTAACGGGCATGACGATGTGCCGCTGTCGGATGCGGAGCAGGCGATGCGTATCATGCGCTCGCGTGCGTCGGAATGGGGAGTGAACCGTAATTCGATAGGTATTGCCGGGGCTTCGGCCGGCGGTCATCTGGCGACTACGCTGGCCACTCATTATTCATCGACTGAGACGCGTCCTGATTTTCAGGTGTTATTTTATCCTGTTGTGACGACAGAGAAGGGTGTCACGCATCAAGGGTCGATCGATAATCTGTGTGGAAAGGCCGCTACCGAAGAGCAGATGCAGAGGTTCAGCAATGAGCTTCAGGTTACGCCTGATACTCCCAAGGCGTTTATAATGGTATCGGCTGATGATCGTGCCGTGCCTGTCGCCAACAGTCTGAGGTATTTTGATGCTCTGACGCGTAACGGAGTCATCTCGTCGCTGCATGTGTATCCGACCGGTGATCATGGATGGGGATTCAAAGACACGTTCCCTTATAAGGATCTATGGAAGGCTGAGCTAGAGGAGTGGCTGCGCCGTGAGGTGACGGGCCGCTGAAGTCAGAACAGCCTTTTGAATAATAAACGGACCGACTCCGAAAAACAGGAGCCGGTCCGCGGTTTTTGATCAGGTATTAAAAGACTTTATTTCTTTCCAGCGAGTACCTGTTGCAGGAGTTCGGGCTCGTTGGTTGTGATGAAGTCGACATTCATGTCGATGAGTTTCTTCATGTCTTCGATCTTGTCGACCGTCCATACGTTTACCATAAGGCCAAGATCGTGAGCCTGCTGTACCCACTCAGGGTGCTTGTAGATGACGTTGTAGTGGTAGTCGGCACCGTCCAGGCCAAGGGCTTTGAGTTTCTTGGGTGTGAGGTCGCCGTCGAGATAGTAGACGGGAACATGGGGAGGCAGTGCTTTCTTGAACGCAATGCATGCGTTGATAGAGAATGCTATGATGTCGGTGCGGTCGATCAGATGGTAGTATCTGAGCGCATCAACTATTTTTGCCACGGCCTCGTCTTCGCGTACGAGTGACGGGAGTGATTTCATCTCAAGCACAAGGCGTGTGTCGCCTGGGGTTGCTGCTACTGTCGCGAGGTATTTGTCGAGCGATGGAAGGTTCTCGCCATTGTCGAGAATAACGGCTGTCGCCTCGTTGAATGTGGCGTTTACCATGTTCACGCCTTTGAATGTCTGATCGTGATTTACAACGAGTCCGCCATCGGCGTTCATCCACACGTCCATCTCAGATCCGTAGACGCCGACAGAGTCGGCTTTCTGCCATGACGCGATTGAATTTTGTGCGGATCCGGCAGTGCGCCAATGTCCTCTGTGTGCTACAATCTTTGGCTGTGCCACGGCGGTCAGCCCGATCAGCGCCGCTGCTATAAATGCTGCAATTTTCATGATAAGTTTATTGGTTGTAGTTTTCTGTTGCTGATTATTGTTGTGTTGGCGGGAATCCCGGCGAAGTCAATATTTTCCATTGCATTCCTGAGGTTGTCGAGTCGGCGGGTGTGACGAGCATGATTTCTATGCTGTCGAGATGTGCCGCCATATCGAGTGCGCGGTTGCTTCCGAGCACCATGCAGGCAGTTGCGAGGCCGTCGGCTGTCGCTGCATCTGGAGCGATAACGGTCGCGCTAAGCACGTCGGAGATAACCGGTCGGCCTGTGACGGGGCTTATGGTGTGTCCGTAGCGGTTTCCAAGGCTGTCGCTGCGGTAGTTGCGATAGTTGCCTGATGTCGCTATGCCGCAGTCGGTCAGTTCTATTTTCAGAAGCCGCTCATGTGTGTCGGTGTTGTTTTCTATCGGTGCATCGACCTGGAGTATCCATGGTGTTCCGCGTGGGCTGGAGCCGTGAAGCGCAAGGTCGCCTCCAATTTCGACCATGCAGTCGGTCGCTCCGTTGCGTTGAAGCATTCCGGCGATTTCATCGGCTGCAAATCCTTTTCCTATCGCTCCGAAGTTAAATGTGGTTTTGTCGCTTTTTTTTGAGATTCGTCCGTCGGCGGTTATGGCACACCGGGTTATGCCGACAGAGGCAAGTGCGGAATCTATCTGTGAGTCGGTTGGGGTGCAACTGCTGTGGTTGCTTCCAAATCCCCACAGTTCGACAAGCGGACCTATTGTCGGATCGAAGGCTCCGCCGGTCATTGCAGATGTTGTGTATGACTTTTCAAAGATGCGACGCAATATGCTGTCTGCGATAATGTCGTCGCCACGGTTTACCGCAGAAACCGGACTCTGTGGATTGAAAATCGAAAGGCAACTCTCTATGAGTTGCAGATGTGATGCGATTGAATCGCCCAGATCGGTCTGTGATCTGTAGATGATGTTGCATGCTGTTCCGCATGTGAAAGCGTGATATTCGCGCCACTTGTAGCTACTGCATGACGCGGCAGCTACAAGTGCGTAAAATATCATGATCAGCTTTAACGCGGCTTTCATTCCACAAATTTAATTTATTAAATTGTAAAACGAAACAGGTGGAATGAAATTGTGCCACGAAAATTATTACTTTCTGTGCGAAAGATATGTACTCGCGTCAGTTGCCTCCTGTTGATGCACCTTGTGACTCGGAGCCTCCTCCTCCCGACGAACCGCCTACAACGTCATCGTTGGATATGCCTTTCTTGACCTTCTTAACCGAGGTATTCAGGCTTCCGAACCGGTAGCTTACAGAAACTCCGAATGATGTCATGCGGTATTGATAGCTGCGCGAGCGTGAAGTCATGCCGTCGTTCCATGACTTGTTGATGTATCCCGGATGGCGTGTGCGTATCGGGTTGTAGACGTTGATGCCTACGCTCAGACGGTCTTCTTTGAGGAATGAGCGGCGCAAGTTAAGTCCCCAAAAGAGATTGGAGAGCCCGTAGGCATCCATGCGTGAGTACATGCTCGGTGTCGATACCCAGTAGCTACCGTAAACCGTCAGGTGCATCTTCCACGGCAGACGCTGCGTGAAGTTGCCGTAGATCATGTGCCCCCATCCCGAATTTTTCTCTCCGCTGTAGGGGTTCTTGACGTATGTGTAGTTGGCTCTGGCGTTGACCATCAGCGAGGTCTTGGCTGTCGGACGCCAGCTGACGTAGCCTCCGAAACCAACGTTACGGCGGCGCCCCGCGTTGGCATAGTTGGAGTAGGTGTGGTCACCGACGGCATGTTGGACGCTGATGATCTCGTTGTCGGCAAAGTTGAAATCGGTATTGAAACTTACCGATACTTTTGCTCCCATGAGGTTGTAGTTGAGACCAAGGGTGTTCTGCCTGACGCTCGAGAGATCCGGATTACCCTCCGATGTCTCGTTGGGCGATGTGTTTACTGCCGGGTTGAGGTAAAATATGCCGGGACGCTGTATGCGTGAGCCGAATGACAGTTTCAGCGTATTGCGCTGGTTGATGTTGTACATCACCGATGCGTTGGGCACCCAGTCGTTGAGATTTGCGGAGAACGGGTCGGCCGAACCATCGAGAAATTTCGCCGAGAGATGCGAGTACTCGTAGCGCAGACCGGCGCGGGCTCCGAATTTGCCGAAATTCAGACGGTAGTCGGCAAACAGTGCACCGATCTCCGTTATGTGCTTGAAGTCGGAAAAGTCGGTGTTGACGCCGACATACTCTCGCGTGGTGTTGCTGTGGTTGTCGCGATAGATGAATTTGCCGCCTACGTCAAAAGAGTTGGTCTTGTTGATCGGACGCGTCCAGTCGAGCTGCACGGTGTGTTCGAGGCCATCCTCGCGGCTGTCGGCGTGTATGCCGGTGTATGGCATCGGCGCGTTTTCTGCATCGGTGTAGTCGGTTTCTGAAACCGACTTGTCAAGACTTCCCGAGAGCCGGTAGGAGAGGATGATCGCCTCGCCCTCGCGGTCGGTGGAACGCTGGTAGTTGAAGCTGCCGTTGAGGTTGGTCCACCGTTGCGGATGTGTCCGGCCTATTGTATTGTAGCTGTATATCTTGTTGCCTGCGGCATCGAGCATTGTTGTCGACGAACCGGATGTGCTGTTGCTGGAAGACAGGAATCCTCCGAACTCAAAAGTGAGCAGGTTGTACTTGTCAAGATCGAGACTGCTCTCAAGTCCCCAGTAGCCCATGACACCTTTTCTGTCCGATTTGCTTTCCGATATAAGGGTGTTGCCTGTCTGGATGTATTTTGTCTCGGATTCCGAGCGACTTTGGGAGTCTGTGCCCCGGGTGCTGACTGATCCGCCTCCATATAGCGAAAGCGAGAACTTGTCGTATTGCGCCGACATCCATATGTTTGGCGTCGGCACATTGTTGCGCGAGTTGTAGTTAAGTCCCACATTGCCCATCGCGCCTTTGGTTATCACATTCTTTACAGTGATGATATTTAGAATGGCTGTTGTTCCTTCGGCATCCTCGCGTGCGCCCGGATCGGTAATGACCTCGATCTTCTGTATCATGGATGCCGGAAGTGCCTTGAAGATCTCTTTGGCGTTGTTGCTATATGAGTTATTGGGGCGTCCGTTTTTGTAGATCTTGAAACTGGTCGAGCCGTTGACCTTGATTGTGCCGTCGGGGTCTACACTCACAAGCGGCACTTTGTTAAGTGTCTCGTTGAGCATTGATGTCTTTGACTCGGCATCGCTTGTCACATCGTAGCTTATACGGTCGATCTCGACCGACACGAGCGGCCTGGCCGCCTCGACTACCACTTCGCCGAGCATATTCTCGTCGATGCTGGTGACGATAGTGTCAAGATCGGCTACCGGATTTACAACTGTTACTTCAAACTCTTTCACAGCCGGAGATTTGCCGACCGAGACGAGTATGAGCCGATATGTTCCGGCTTTTTTCAGGGCACAGCTGAAGCTGCCGTCGTTGCCGGTAACCCCCATGCTGACCGGAGTGACGGAGTCGGTCTGCTGGAATACTCTAACTGTTGCGTAGATCTCGGGCTCACCTTGGTTGTGGATGGCCATTCCTTTTACTGCAAAGTTCTGTGCTGCTGCTGTAAATGTAATGAAAAGCTGTATACAGAGTATGATAATGCGTGT
>JAIDKP010000442.1 GCA_029051445.1 Muribaculaceae bacterium
ACCGATGTGCATTACCGCTACGGATGGGAGGCATCGAAAACCGCAATTGAAAACATCACCAAAGTGCTTGAAACAGAGCGCCCCGACCTTGTGGTGTTTACGGGGGACGTTATCTGTGACAAACCGGCCGGAAAGGGACTCGATGAAGTCCTTTCAGTGGTTGAAAACTTCGGAGTTCCCTTTGTGGTTACGCAGGGCAATCATGACGATGAGCAGGATATGTCGCACAAAGAAATTTATACTTATATCCAGAAGTATAAGAACAATATACCCACTTCGACAGGCGACATGACTCTGGAGATAAGTGATGGGGAGAAAACAGCTGCCGTGGTCTACACATTTGACTCCAATGCCTATGCGCAGATAAAGGGCATAGGCACCTATGGCTGGATAACGCTTGATCAGATAAACACCTATGTGGCCGAGAGCAAGCGCCTCACCGAAGCCAACGGCGGCACACCGCTTCCCGCTCTCGCTTTCTTCCATATCCCGCTGCCTGAATACAAAGAGGCCTCGATGACCGACGGAGCACATCTCATCGGCACCCGCCGCGAAAAAGTGTGTTCGCCGGTTCTCAACAGCGGACTCTTTACAGCCATGCGCACAGCCGGCGACGTGATGGGTGTGTTTGTCGGGCACGACCACAACAACGACTATACAGTATATTGGCAGGGAATTCTTCTTGGCTATGGACGCTATTCGGGTGGAAACACCATCTACAACAACCTCCGTGCTGGAGCCCGTGTCATCGTCATGCACAAAGGTGAGCGCACTTTCGACACATGGCTCCGTCTGCGCGACGGAAGCATTGTTGATCCTACCGTCTACCCCGCTTCCTACATCAACGACGACTGGAAAGACCGTAAAGCCCCCATCTGAATAGATTTAGGTGTCATACAACACTCCCCCGCATCCCGGCCACATTTGCAGCCCCGATGCGGGGGAGTCTTTTATAAAAATATAATTACCCCAAAATTCAAGGAAATTTACAAATGCTTGTGTGAATTTTATATAATTTTAGAAGTTTTACCGATATGATGCCGGTAAATATGATCAGTAGACCAGCTCGATATTGTCGATCCAGAGGGTCTGCCCGGGGGTACCGATATAGGCAGTGCCACAAGCTGCCGAAGCCATTATGAGCAAGTGCGTCGGCTTGGCATCGGGCGAATCCCATCCTACTTCATGCACCGGCACCATCTTACCCTTGCTGTTGAGGGCATAGTAGCATTTATCTTCCGGAATCAGTCCCATCCACGGTTTGTAGAACTGACTTTTCGTTATATCTCCGTAGTTTACATCAAGTGTATGTCCCTCTATCCAGGATGGGGTTGTGTTCCAGAAGCGTTCTCGCCCCGTGCCTACACGTTTTGCATATATTTTGCCATCTTCTTCCCATCGGCGTTGCAATATGATGAAGATCTCGGAGCTGTCGCGGCCGGCGATCTCTTTCTTTTTACTGAATCCGGTACATTCGATACGGTGGTTTACATTTGGGGAATACACCTTGTAGTCAAATTTCAATGCCTTCGGGCGTGAGGTAAAGGGTATGCCCATTTCCATTTTGCTGTAAGGGTCCGATGAAGACTTCACCGGTTCAAGCATTTTGCCAAGAAATATTGAACCTCCCACAAGTACCTGAATGTTGACAATGTGCAGGGCATTCACGGAGTCGAGTTTGGTTGTGAGTTTCACGCAGCGCCCTGAACCGTGTTTGTCGGGATAGACGGCCACACTGCCCTTGTTCACTCCCATCACGCGGGCATAGACATTGGATGTCGCCCATGGTGACCCTTTTGACACGTAGGCTTTTGCACCTGTGATTGTGTCGTTTGGGCCAATCTCGTAAAGAGTCTTGTTTTTACCTCCTATGATGCTTGACTCCGGGATATGTCTGACGACCCACTGGTCGAAGTTGCTGAATTTGAGTTGTTGCTGAGCAAAAGATAGGCTTGCGCCGGTTATAAGAAAAACTATTGTGGTAAGTAATCTCACTGTCATTGTCATTTTCAAATTGATAAGAATCCTATGGTGTCGGCGTCGGCTGATGCGATTGATGCGATTGTGAGATCGGCAAGCGGCGCGACCTTATCAATTGGATTGGTGGTAGTCAGTCCGACCACAAAGGCTCCGGAGCGTCGTCCGGCCTCAAGCCCCTGTAGAGAATCTTCAAAGACCACACAATCGTCAGGGCATATTCCTAAACGTTTTGCCGCAAGAAGATAGCCTTGCGGATCCGGCTTCGATCGCTGCACATCGTCGGCGATAACCACCGCATCCATTCCGGCGGCAAGCGAGGGCTGCTGAAGCGCGAGTGAAGCCATTTTTTTCCTGTCGCTCGATGTCACGATTGCACACCGCACACCGCGTCTTTTTAGTTCATGTAGAAATTCCGCAGCTCCCGGAAACAGACGG
>JAIDKP010000443.1 GCA_029051445.1 Muribaculaceae bacterium
CTTGCGAAAGTTAGGGCTTTGTTTTATGTTTTACAGCAGCTTATAAAAAGAGGCTGCGCCTATTTTGACACAGCCTCCAGGCTATTAAATTGCTAATTCTGACGAAAGGATTAATCCTCTATCGCTGCCTGCGCCGCTGCGACGCGGGCGATGGGCACGCGGTAAGGCGAGCAGCTGACATAGTTCATGCCAAGCTTGGCGCAGAACTTGACAGACGAAGGCTCACCGCCATGTTCGCCACAGATACCAACCTTGAGATCGGGATTGGCACCACGGCCTTTCTCGACACCCATCTTAACAAGCTGGCCTACACCTTCCTGATCAAGAACTTCGAAGGGATCTGTCTTGATAATACCGTTCTCCTTATAGAATTTGAGGAACTTGGGTGCGTCGTCACGCGAGAAGCCGAATGTCATCTGAGTGAGGTCGTTGGTACCGAATGAGAAGAAATCGGCAACCTCGGCGATCTGATCGGCAACAAGAGCCGCACGAGGCACCTCGATCATTGTTCCGACCTTATAGCTTACGGTCTGACCCTTCTCGGCAAATACCTTGGCTGCAGTAGCATTGATCACATTTGCCTGATTCTGGATCTCTTTGAGCGAACCTACAAGAGGTATCATGATCTCTGGGAACACCTTGATACCGCGAGCCTTGACTGCAAGAGCGGCCTCTATGATGGCACGAGCCTGCATCTCGGTGATTTCAGGATAAGTGATTCCGAGACGGCAACCGCGGTGGCCAAGCATCGGGTTGAATTCCTCAAGGCTGTCAACTTTTGCCTTGACCTCGGCGAGCGAAATGCCCATTTCTTCGGCAAGTTCCTTCTGTGTTGCAGTCTGATGAGGTACAAACTCATGCAGTGGTGGATCAAGAAGGCGTATTGTCACGCCATAGCCGTCCATTGCCTCGAAGATTCCCTCAAAGTCGCCACGCTGGATCGGAAGGAGCTTGGCAAGAGCTGCCTTGCGGCCTTCGACATCCGACGACAGGATCATTTCGCGCACAGCCTTAATACGGTCTCCCTCAAAGAACATATGCTCTGTGCGGCAGAGACCGATACCCTGTGCGCCAAAGTGACGTGCCTGACGTGCATCACGGGGAGTATCGGCGTTGGTACGTACAAGTGTCTTGGTATATTTTGCAGCAAGATTCATTACTGCGGCAAAGTCTCCGTCGAGTTCGGGCTCTGTTGTGGGAACCTGTCCGTCGTACACATCGCCATTCGAACCATTGAGCGAGATCCAGTCACCTTCGTGATAGAGCTTGCCACCCATCTCCACGGTTTTTGCCTCATAATCGACCTTGATCTCACCGGCTCCTGATACACAGCACTTACCCATGCCGCGGGCAACGACAGCAGCG
>JAIDKP010000444.1 GCA_029051445.1 Muribaculaceae bacterium
CCGCGCCGACATTTGTCTCAAACAGAAATTTGACATCACGCTGTTTGGCGATTTCTTTCAGCCGGTGGTAGTCCTCGTAGTTGTCGGATGCAGCGATCTTGTTAGCCGCTACGATATTCACGTTGTGGTCAAGAAGCGACTTGTATAGTTTTGCTACATCGGCGCTTGCGGTGCAGTCGACAAAGACGGGGTTATAGATGTTCATGCCTATGACCTGCTCAAGCACCTTTGCAGGATCGGCCGGAATGCCCTCGGTGCGTAGACGCGTGCGGTAGGTGCTCAGGTCAATGCCTTCGCGATCAAACACGGCATGGTGGGAGTTGGCAATGCCGACAACGTTGATCTCCAGTGACTTCTCTTTTAGAAGACGCTCTTGCTGGCTGCAAATCTGTGAGATAAGGCGGTTGCCTACGTTGCCTATGCCGACGATGAACAGATTTAGTTTCCGGGTTTCCGACAGAAAAAAGGAGTCGTGTATGACGTTGAGTGTCTTGCGCAGGTTATGGCTGTCGATCACAAATGATATGTTTGTCTCGAGACTGCCTTGCGCGCAGGCGATAAGGTTAATACCATTTCGGCCGAGAGTATTGAACAGCTTTCCGGCGATACCCGGATGGTGGCGCATGTTTTCACCGACGATCGCCACAGTGGCGAGGTCTTCCTGAAGTCCGATGTCCGACAGTATGCCAGACTCGAGCTCTGATGCGAATTCCTTGCGGAGAACCTCGATCGCATGGTTAGCATCGCAGCCGCGCACTGCAAATGATGTGTTGTTCTCGCTTGAGGCCTGCGAGACCATGAACACACTCACGCCGTTGTCGGCCAACGTGTTGAAAATACGTGCGTTTATGCCGACAATTCCGACCATTCCGAGACCTGATATTGTAATCAGTGATGTGCCGCTGATTGAAGATATACCCTTGATGGGCTTGTCGTTGTCGGCTTTCTGTGGCTTTTCGGCACAGATAAGTGTTCCCGGCAGTGCAGGGCGGAATGTGTTTTTAATGTAGATGGGAATATTGCTGTGGAATACCGGATAGATAGTTGGCGGATATATGACCTTTGCACCGAAATTGCACAGCTCCATTGCCTCAATAAAAGTAAGGCGGTCGATAACGTAGGCGGTGTCTATGACGCGTGGGTCTGCTGTCATGAAACCATCGACATCGGTCCATATCTCAAGTGCTCGCGCGCCTAGTTCTGCTGCAAGTATCGCCGCTGTGTAGTCACTTCCTCCGCGTCCGAGATTGGTTATGTCGCGTGTTGTGGCATCAGTTGAAATGAATCCGGAAACGATCGCCACTGCTCCGGGTGTCGCAGATATCTCGTCGAGTGCTGCGTGGATAAGAGGTGCTGAGGCGGTGCTGTCAAAAGTATGTTTGTCCCACTTGGTGTTGGTGCGGATGAATGCTCTGGCGTCGAAATGGCGTGCTCCCTCTATGATGTGGGCTATTATCACGCTTGACAGACGTTCACCGTAACTTACAACGATGTCAAGCGTGCGTGACGACAGGTCATGAAGCAGTGACAGCCCTTTGTAGATATTCGACAACTCGTCAAATAGAGGATTGACGATACTCCTGAGCTGCATCATGCGGTTTTTCGGAACAAGCCCGTTGATCACAGTGTTATGCCGCTCAAGGATATAGTTTAGCGAATCGACATACTCCGGGTCGCCGGCTGCGGCCATGCGCGCAGTGGCTATGAGGCGGTCGGTGATTCCTCCGAGCGCCGAAACCACTACAACCAGAGGTTCGTCTGATCCCTGTTCGATTATCTTTTTTACATTGCAGAGGCTCTCGACGGTTCCGACCGATGTGCCACCAAATTTCAATACTTTCATTCCTTCGTTGTCAACTGTCAGTTGCCCAATGGGGGTCTCCAGGGCAAAGATAATGAAAATCCGGGTCTATGTCAGCTTTTCAGCAGAGTGTGCCCCATGCGTTCTTTTTTAGTGTGCATGTAGGTCTTGTTGTAGGGATTCGGGGCGATTTCAACAGGTACGTTCTCGACTACTTCAAGTCCGTATCCTTCAAGTCCCACGCGTTTGACCGGATTGTTGGTCATAAGGCGCATTTTTGTGATACCGAGCATTCTGATGATCTGTGCTCCGACACCGTAGTCGCGTTCGTCAGCTCCGTGGCCGAGGTGCAGATTGGCATCTACCGTGTCATAGCCTTCTTCCTGAAGCTTGTATGCCTTGATTTTGTCCATCAGTCCGATACCGCGTCCTTCCTGGTTGAGATATACAATCGCTCCGCGTCCCTCTTTCTCGATCATCTCCATGGCTTTGTGGAGCTGTTCGCCGCAATCGCAGCGAAGTGATCCGAATATATCGCCTGTCGCACACGAGGAGTGTACGCGCAGAAGTACCGGCTCGGGAGTTGTCACATCACCCTTGATTATTGCGATATGCTCGAGACCATTGTTTTTCTGGCGGAACGGGATGAGACGGAAGTGTCCGTAGCTCGTGGGCATATCCACCTCGACACCGATCTCGACCAGGCTATCGGTTTTCAGACGATAGGCGATCAGGTCGTTGATGGATATAAGCTTGATACCCCACTCATCGGCGCGTTCACGCAATTCAGGAAGACGTGCCATGGAGCCGTCGTCGCTCATGATTTCTATGAGTGCGGCTGCCGGCTGCAGTCCGGCAAGGCGTGCAAGATCGATGGCGGCTTCGGTGTGTCCTGTGCGTCGCAGTACTCCGTTGTCCTGTGCGAAAAGCGGATTTATGTGTCCCGGTCGTCCGAATGTTTCCGGAACAGATGTCGGGTCGGCAAGAGCGTTTATGGTCGCGCAGCGGTCATGGATGGATACACCGGTGGAGCATCCTTCGATTTTGTCGACTGTGACGGTGAACGGTGTTCCGAGTATCGAAGTGTTGTCATCGACCTGTGGTGGGAGCTGGAGTTCTTTGGCGCGTGATATTGTGATGGGGGCACAGAGTACTCCGCGCCCGTTTTTGAGCATGAAGTTGACTTGTTCGGGTGTGATCTTTTCGGCTGCGACAATGAAGTCTCCTTCATTCTCGCGATCTTCGCTGTCGACCACAATCACCATTTTGCCTTCCTTGAAGTCGGCAATGGCTTCCTCTATTGTATTGAGCTTTATCTCACTCTTTGTCTCCATATATGTGTGGGCTGTATGATTGACTTTAGATATTTTGAACGGATTGTAATACTTCGATCAGTTTGTGCGTGGCAGTGTCTACGGCCTGACGTGATTTTTTGTTGAACCGTATGACAAACGGATACATGTTCAGGTAATGTATAATCCTGACATCACGTGTGTCAGAAAGATAGGATATGATACCTCCCATCTCTGACTGAAGGGCGTTGATGCCTCCTATATTGGTAATTGTCATCCATAACCGTTTTAAGGGGTTGGATTTGTCGTAGGCCTGCATTGCCGTTCTGAATGAAACGTCAAAGGCATTCAGAAGATGTAGCGCTTTCGATGGAACGACCTCGTTGATCGGTATTTCTTTCATTGTGAGCTCACGCTTCATTTTACCTGAAAGCCGGCGGAAGAAGATCTTGTAGGCGTCGGCGTTGAAAACGGCAGAATCGTTTACGGCCTTATAGGTGAAGAATATGCCGAGTGGAAGCAGGACGGCGGAACTGAGCCACATACCCTGCCACACTTCCCATCGTCCGTCGCGGGCAAGCTTGTATCCGGAGTTGTCAATGATATAGTAGATTATGAATAGTATTACAGAGATTACGATTGGTGTGCCGAGTCCTCCTTTGCGTATGATGGCTCCGAGAGGTGCCCCGATGAAGAAGAAGATAATACAGGCAAATGAGAGAGTAAATTTTTTCATCAGCTCGATCTCGTGCCGGCGAATGTTTTTGCGGTCATCCTCCATCGAGAGCGATTTGAATTCATAGTCCTGATAGTTGCGTTTTGCTTTGGCGAGTGCCTGCTGGAGTATCGACCTCTGCATGCCGTTTGCTCCGCTTCCGGTAAGCACTGAGTCGACAATGATGTTTTTTGCCGCTTCCGATGGTGCCTGAGACTGTTGTGTGTTGTGTCGATGAGTGTCGGATTTCAGTCTGGCCTCTCTTGTCGACGGAATGTCTATGTCGAGACGGGTCGAGTTTAGTATCATGTCGGCATAGTTGTTGCCGATGCTGTCTACTCTGTGATTGATTGAATCGATTGATTGCCGCAGGCGTGTTATGTCTTTGCCCACAAACTGATTCCTCATTCCGGCTTCGTCCATGCGGTTGAAATTGGCATCGAAAGGCACCAGGATTTCCTTGATGTCAAATGTCTCGCGACGGTATGGAACGCCGGCTTTGCTTTTTCCTCCGTTCGACTCACGCAGGTTCTCAAACTGCTCTCCATTCCAGAGTCTCAGAAACAGGTGAGTCTTGTCTTCGGTGATGCTCATGCGTCCGGAATCTGCCAGAATGATTCTTGCGTTTTCAAATCCTTTGGATACATCGTATATCATCATCGAGTGCAGGGTGCCGGTTTCGCGGTCTTTGTGCTCGACATAAAGGTTGTATCCTGGAATCTGGTCATAGAAGACACTCTCCGGTATCTCGACTTCGGGAGATTTCTGTCTCACGGAGTAGAGCAAAGTCCACATTTTGGTCTGTGCTATCGGAAGCACATTGTTCTGAAAGAAAAATGCTGCGGTAGCAATTACAAACATTGTGATGATTAGCGGCCGCATTGTGCGCAGAAGTGATATTCCGCTTGCTTTCATTGCAGTAAGCTCAAAATGCTCGCCGAGGTTGCCGAATGTCATCAGTGATGCAAGCAATATGGCGAGTGGCAGAGCCATAGGCACAAATGTCAGTGCCGCATAGAAAAAGAGTTCGCCGAGTACGGCAATTGTCAGCCCTTTTCCCACCATTTCGTCGATATAGCGCCACAGAAACTGCATGAGCACTATAAACAGGCAGATGAGAAACGTCATGAGGAACAGCGGCAGGAAAGTCTGCAGCATGAACGTGTATAGGCGTTTTATTCTAAACATCACTGCAAATATAGTGAGAATATTTGATGAAAAGAAAAGCGAGCGACTGCCAGGGACCGACATCAGAATGCGTTTTCATCGTGTCCCGACAAAATGTTGTAAAATGTGCGTGCAATTATTTTCAAATCAAGTATAAATGACCAGTGGTCCATGTACCATACATCATGCTCGACTCTGCGTTTGATCTGAGGAATATCATCGGCATTGCCGCGCAGGCCGTTGACCTGCGCCCAGCCGGTGATGCCCGGCTTGATCATGTGACGTACCATATATCCCGACAGGATCGATGAGTAGCGGTCGTTCATGCTGCACATGTGAGGTCGTGGACCGACCACCGACATGTCTCCGACAAGGGTGTTCCAGAACTGAGGTAGTTCGTCGAGACTGAATCGCCGCAACATACGCCCGAAAGCGGTCACCCTCTGGTCGTTGCGCGTAGCACATTGTGTGTCGCATTTTTTGTTGATATACATGCTGCGGAATTTCAGACATATAAATTCATTACCGCGATATCCTGTGCGTTTCTGGCGAAAAAATACCGGTCCTTTTGATGAAAGTTTTACTCCTATGGCAATCGGTATGAATACCGGAACGGCAAGAATCAAAAGTATGCTGGCAGAAAATAAAATATCGAATATACGCTTCAGGATTCTGTTGACGGGATGGTCAAGCGGGTTGCGGTGAACCGACAGGGCCGGTATGCCGCTGCCGATCGTGAAAACGTGGAAATTGCGGGTCGACCAGTGGCCGAGCGGCGGTACGAAGTAGAAACGCGCCATG
>JAIDKP010000445.1 GCA_029051445.1 Muribaculaceae bacterium
CACGCATACCGTCGGGAGCGACAAGCCGCACCACCGTCTCCGTGGTATCCGTCAGCCCGCTAAGCGTTACAGGCTCAGTCTCGATAGCGTTATACTCCTCGGAATCGCACGCTGCGAATACACACGCACAGTATCCACTGCCGGTACAAGTGGCCCGCTCAGCACATACTGCGGAGCAGTTGTGACATCAGAGACAACCTTGATATGCTTCACCACTCCCTGATGCTTGGTGTAAGGCAGCGACAGAGAGTCAGGTTTTACCCCCGACACAGATGCACCCTGGCCGAAGAAACTCCTGACCGCACCGACAAACTGCGTCTCCCCCATCGAAAGCCTGCGGCCGTTGTTGGCAAAATCCTTATACTGTATCTTGAGCACAGGCAGCTCACCGAACGAATAGCGCAGAAGCGAAGTGCCTTTGTCACGCACACTCACACTCACCGTCGATGGCGGCAACGATATCAGCACAATGTCATCGGGCACACCAACGAGTTCCAGCGGGACCTCAAATTCCTGCTGCATCTCATCGTTAAGCGCGACAACATTCCAGAAAATTGCTGCTATGACAAGAAATACGAGAAAGGTACATACGTTGCGCCCTCGCGTGGAGTGCGCGAGGGCATGCAACCGTTGCCCTGTCTCACGCAGTCGTTTTTTCATGCGGGCTTCAGAGCTATAATACGTCGAATTTCACCGATCACTGCTTGTCAGAGGTCTGCTGAACCTCATCCTGACTTGTTCCGGCCGGATAAACCGATCCCTTGTCAACACGGATGTCGACACCATCTGCAATCTTCACGCGGAAATAATCATCTTTGATTCCGGTGATCTTGCCATGTATGCCTCCTGCAGTAACGATATTGTCGCCTACAGCCAGACCTTCACGGAATTTCTTTATTTCCTTCTGGCGTTTCTGCTGAGGACGCACCATCATGAAATAAAAAATTGCGATGATCGCCACGATCATGATGATTCCTTGAAGACCGCCGCCGGCAGGAGCTGCATCCTGGAGCAAAATTGTGTTGAGTGACATGTTATTAATTTTATTAGTTATTATCTGTTGTATTAAAAAACTCTCAGAGAAGCTTATTTGTTTATGATGCCCTCCGACTTCAAATCCTGAGCCGCCGAATAAAGCAGACCGTTGACAAACTGTCCGCTACGTGGCATCGAGTAATCAGCTGCAATCTCGGTGTACTCGTTCATGGTGACCGGCAGAGGAATCTGCGGGAACCGCACAAGCTCGGCTATCGCTGTCAGCATCACGACAACGTCCATAAACGCGATACGATCCGGATCCCAGTCCGACTTCACATATTTGTCTATAAGAGCCTTATATTCCAAACGATGATCAACCGCCGCCTTAAAGAGCTCACCTCCGAAACGGCGATCCTCGTCATCCTTATACATCGGCAGAAGAGCAACTATGCGGTTACCCTTTTCATCGGTATGCTCCTCACGTCCTGCCTGCTTGACTGTTTTGAGAACAAAGGTGCCCATAACCTGAATGTCATCATTCCAGTAAACACTCTTGCTTTCAAGCATCTCTGCCAGTTCATCGCTCGGAATAACGATATCTCTGAGCAATTTGCGCCACAGATCACAATCCTCCTCATAGGTCGACTCATCCTCGCGCGACATATATTCCGCATATGCAGGAGATGAAACCACGCGGTCAAGAAGGTCTTTCATACCGTAGAAATCTCCGCTCCAGCCCACGCCATGGTCACTGCAGAATTTCTCCAGCTCAGGTGTAGCCTTCAAGGCGGCAACAAACTTGTTGTCGATGAAACGCGTGTTGGGATTCAGATCCTCGTGCGAAGGCAGATACTTGTTCTTGGCGGCGACAAGCTGCTCCTCACGCAACCGTGTCAGCTCGACAGGAAGCAGAAGCAGCGCATGATAGAGCTCAAACGACTTCGTAAGTGCAGTCTCAAGTTGGTTGGACGCATCGGTCAGCATCGAGCTAACCTGATTGAAGTCTTCAAGAGTCTCACCGACCATGGCAAAACCCTTTTCAAGTCCGGCAAGAGTATGACGCTCGTCACTTTTCAGAACATCGGTCAACTCCGGTGAGCGCGCGATCACCGTTGTGAGAAGCACCTGCCACATGGTAGTCTCCTCCTTCAACGTAGGCTTGCGCTTGCGGGAAAAATCAGTGTAGACAGTCGAGTTTAGAATACGGTTATAAACCGGAGCAAGAGCGCCGCGCAAACGCGACATCCTGCCGCCCTCCTTCACCAGAAGCTCTCTCACGGCACTATCCTCCGACAGCGCCTTGGGAACCCTGAGCGAGTAAAGTTCGTTGGAATCCTGACGGGGAACACCCGTAGGGATCCTTCCGTCGACACTGCGCCCCGAAAGCTCGATGATGAACATCAGAAGATCAATATATACCGCATAGCTCCATACCGCATCGCGCGTTCTGCGTGCCGGTTCCGGAATCAGGCGGAAATCCACTCTGGCTATCAGATAGCTATAAAGCAGCTGAACGACCTTCAGCCTTATAAGCGTACGGTTTATCATTTCTTGGCTTCGCTCAGCGGGTCAAGATGAGAGCAGATTTCTTCAAACACCTCGTCAATACCGCCCATACCCTTGATACTGCGATAGTGACCCGTTTTTGTATAATAATCCTTCAGCGGCTTGGTCGAAGAGTGGTACACGTCAAGACGCTTTCTTATTGTTTCAGGATTGTCGTCCGAACGACCCGATGACTCTCCACGCTTCACCAGGCGATCCATCAGTTCGGCATCGTCGACCTCAAGCCCAACAACAGCGTCAATGGCAGTGCCACGCTTCTCAAGAAGCCCGTTCAAAGCCTCTGCCTGCGGGATGGTGCGCGGGAAGCCGTCAAATATGACACCTTTCTTCGACTCAGGATTAGCCTCAAGATGTGCGTCAAGAATATCAATCATCAGCTGATCGGGTATAAGTTGACCCTTGCTGATATAATCCTCCGCAGTCTTGCCGAGATCTGTACCGTCCTTTATATGCTTGCGCAACACATCGCCGGTAGATATGTGGAAAAGACCGTAGCGGTCGGTGATCTTGTCACTCTGGGTGCCCTTGCCACTTCCCGGAGGGCCGAATATTACGATGTTAAGCATGTCTTGATATCTTTAATTGTTTCCTATTTTTTACTCTTACTCTGCCGATTCTTCCTTGAGAATATAGATATCGCGCAGATTTCGCGCAAGACCGTCAAGGTCAAGTCCATATCCAATGATAAACTTCTTCGGGATCTCAAATCCCACATAGTCAGGAGTCACAGGCTTTTGAAGCGAATCAGGCTTAAACAGCAACGTTGCCACTTTCACATCATCAGCCCCCTTGTTGTTTAGATCTGCCAATAATTTGAAGATCGTATTGCCTGTGTCGATTATATCTTCGATTACAATAACCTTGCGTCCGCGCAGATCCTCGGAAAGACCGATAATCTCTTTCACCTTTCCGCTGCTCTCGGTTCCTTCATAACTTTTCAGACGTATAAACGATATCTCAGCATCAATATCCACTGCTCTGAAAAGATCTGATGCAAACGGAAATGCACCGTTTAGCACACACAAAAACAGAGGTACCGTACCCTTGCAGTCACGCTCTACTTCACGCGCCAGTTCACCGACGCGTTTCTCAATTTGCTCTTTGGTAATATACGGCTCAAACGTCAGGCCGTCATAAGTCACTTCTCTCATTTTTCAAAAACGATGACAGTTGTGCAAATTTAGTAAAATATTCCCATCCCCCGCAACATCGGCCACCATTTTTACACCATTTTCTTTCCTGGTTATCACGGAAAGTCACACGGAAAACAATGGAAAGTACTACACTTTACTTCAGATTAAACCTGTACTGAACATGAAACAGCACATACGACGGTACGACATTTGATACCGTCTCCGTTCTGCTCAGCGCACTTACAAGATATGTGACGTTAGACAGCTGGCGCAATATGTCGTAGGCATCGGCCGCAAGCACCACCCGCCCTTTGAATACGGTCTTGGCCACACGAGCATTCCACAATAGATCAGTGGTATTTAAGCGCCTGTCGTTGTATCCGCGGCGCATATACATCGTCAGATCAGTCGAGACACTCCAGTCATACGGCAGATTAAGCACAGCCGTACCGCCATAATTGGCTGTCCATGACACAAAATCCGAAAAACCCGTGTCACGGCTACGATAATCATTCATCATCACGTTTCCGAACACCGACACCCGGTTTCGCCGGAATGTGTAGTTAAGACTCAGCGACTCTCCCACACCATACGACCTGACCACACGCCGCTCACGGGCGGCAAAATCAGCCTCCGCATCGGTCCTTGCTGATACACCCACAAAATTCACATCACGTCCGATCCGGCCGGTTGTATTTGAAGTCAGATCCAGACAATTTCCTTTGCCGAAAGGCATAAAGAACTCATAGTTGCCCTCTGTGGTCCAGTCACCGTCTACATTATACGGCCTGAACGAACGCAAACCCGTTGTTGTGTTATACACATAACTCTGAGCCACCTTGTCAGATACACCAAGATATCTTATACGGCCCGAATGATTCTTCTGCCCCGCCTCATGCCTTATATTCAAAATTATATCATTCACCCACGGATTCTTGAGATCACCGTTGCCGAGATATCTTACAAGCGGATCGGTCTGCGGCAGATCTACCAGATCGCGCATGTTCACATCCCGGGCCTCCGACTGCAGATTCAGCGTTACATAGGTTTTCTTCTTGAAATTACTTAGGTTGATCTGGGCCTTTACAGCCGGGAGGACGCTGTTTCTATGTATTTCAGCCGGCATAACCGATGTAAATGTAAGATCTCTTGATGAGAATCCCAACGACAATTCCTGGAGATTCACAAAAAGTCCGACACCATCCGACAGACTGAATGTACTCTGATTGTATCCGCCAAGTTCCAGCTTGTGCATCGTATGCCGTTGCATCATTCCATAGCTGAGGGCCGTATTCTTCAGCCATCCAAGTGCGCCGAGATCGTCAAGCCCTGAAATCAGTGCGACATCAGGCATGACGTCCGGCACATATAGCTCATCGGTATTGACCGTTTTCCCACGGTCGAGACTATATCGGGCACTAAGGTTAAGACCATGCCATCCTACATACTTCACATAACCCGCTTGCGCACATATATCGCGCACATAATCAGGATGATTTTTCCTGTATTGAAGGTCATTGACATCAGCCGATGCCATGTCGTTGTATTTGATCGAATAACCATTGTACCCGTCCTGACAGGTATTACTGTAATTGCCTCGCATATAAAGCGACATATAGTCTTGGCCGAACGCTATTTGCACCGATGCCCCCATCGACCCCGAAAGCCGCTTACCGTCACGTCGCGACATCGACCGGTTTCTGTATATCAGTGAAGCCGGTGAAATCTCACCGGTCATAATCCGGTCGAAATCCTCACCGTTTTCATACGTGCCGCCTGTCGCAAACGACCTGATCAGCCCCATGGATTTATTTCTCCCATATTCGAACTCTGGCATAAAAGTCAGAGACAACCTTTTATGCGGTCTCAGACTCAGCACATGCTGTGTCACTACACTGAGATTCCTCTCAAGCCTCTCCGATTTCATATACTCGCGCCTGTTTTCATCAGGCAGATACAGCTCTGTCTCTACCGACTGCCTTATATCATCTTTGTCATTCGACACATCAGCGCTACCCCGCACACTGAGCGGACCTTCATATGTGTACGACAGACCTCCCTGCTGTTTCTCATGCACACCATTTCCCATTTTGTCCCTTGTCCAGCTTCCGTCGGCCTTCCCCGGCTTATTACGGTCCGACAGGTTGTTCACTCCGCCATACGCCGATATCGATCCCATATCTGTAAAACCGATACCGAACAGTTTGCCGAGATAACGTCCCTCCGTGCCATATCCGGCCTCCACATTCACCAGGCCACCCGTCAGATAATCACGCTTCAGCCTCACATCCATCACATGCCTTGTATCTTCTCTGAGATTACGGCCTACCATTTCGCTAAGCGTGCCGCGTTTATCATACACAGCGATATCCTTCACCGTGTATGCGGCAAGATTTTCAAGCATCAGTTCATTTCGCCCGTTGAAAAGATCCTTGCCATTCAGAAGCAGATCGTCGACGCGCCGTCCGTTGCAGTGTATCACGCCGTCGGCATCGATCTTTACTCCCGGCAGTTGTTCCACAAGGGCATCGAGCATCGATCCTTCCGACAGTACAAAAGCCGAAGCATTGTATATCAGAGTGTCGCCATGATGATAAAACAATATTCTCGAACTCGTCACCACCGCCTCGTCAAGCGTTTTCGACATACGTTTTTTTATGTATATCGAGTCAAGTACCACAAGATTATCCTTGCAACTGACAAGATCAAGATCTACCCACTCCTCCTCAAATTCATCATCACGCACGTTCTTTTCATACCCATTTTCTGTCAGAACAGTTTTCCGGGGGATACACCTCACAAAATATCGCTTTCCGCCATCAATATAAAATTCATGCTCACGGTCATAAGTGACAACCATTATGTTGCTCACCAACGACGTATCCGCCTGATTATAAACAGATACAGTACATAAATGAGGTCGTTTGCTTACTGCATTCTTGGGGATGACAACGACTTTTACCCCAGCCTGACCAAAAGCGCAGACTGTAAAAGTCAGCAAAGCAAAAAAAAGCAATTTACATCTTAAGCCTGTCATCACCCGAAGTTTTATAAATTTTAACAATAAGCATCTTCAACTATACACTTTTTACACCCCCTGACCAAACTT